>JAUIEH010000507.1 GCA_030428405.1 Alphaproteobacteria bacterium | reverse complement strand
GCGAGCTTTTTCCTGGGCGTGGGCGCGCGCGGCTCCATGGCGCGGGCGAGCTTCGGATCGAGCGAAGTCACCGACATTGCGACGGCGGCGAGATGCTGCTCCGCCATCGGCGCGAGAATGTCGATGTCGCGCGCCACGAGCGCGCCCTTTGTCGTGATCAGGACGGGATGGCTAGAACGCGCTAACACTTCGAGAATGGCGCGCGTCGATTTCAACTCACGCTCGATGGGCTGGTAGGGGTCGGTGTCCGCGCCGAGCGCGACAGGCGCGGGGCGATAGCCCGGCTTGCGCAGCTCGCGCTCCAGAAGCGCCGGCGCGTTGGGCTTCCAGAATAGCTTGGTCTCAAAATCGAGGCCGGGCGAGAGGCCGAGATAAGCGTGGTTGGGACGCGCGTAACAATACGAGCAGCCATGCTCGCAGCCTTTGTAGGGGTTGATCGAGCGATCGAAGCTGATGTCCGGCGAGGAATTAAAAGTGAGCATTTTGCGCGCGCTGAACACGCCGATAGACGTGTTGGGCGCGGGCGGCGCTTCGTCGCGCCAGCCGTCGTCGACCTCGGTGCGCGCGATCAACTCATAGCGGCCTGACGCGTTGGAGCGTGCACCGCGCCCGGGCGTTTTCGCCTTTGCGCGATGGTCGATTTCTGCGCCTGACGACATGCGGCGCACGCTGCCGCAAGCGTTGAAACAAAACAAGAACAAAATCCATTGCGCCGCACAATGTCACGGCCAGGCACACGCATTCGTCACTTGCATTTTGATACGGAGGCGCGAATGCTGCGCTGCAATGATATCGGTCGTCATCCCCACGCTGAACGCGGCCCGCGCACTCCAGAAAACGCTGGACAGCTTGGTTTGCGGGGCATCCGACGGCCTCATCAAAGAAGTCATCATCGCTGACGGCGGCTCGACCGATTCCACCCGCTCGATTGCGGAAGCCGCAGGCGCGCACGTCGTCGAGACAAGCCCGAGCCGGGGCGGACAGCTCGCCGCCGGCGCTAAGGCTGCGCGTTCGGATTATCTCCTATTCCTGCATGCTGACACGACGCTTGAGCCGGGCTGGACGCGCGAAGTTCGCGACTTCATCCGGTCCTCGCCCGGCAAGGCGGCGGCGTTCCGTTTCGCGCTCGATGACGCGGCGGGCGCCGCGCGCAGGCTTGAGCGTCTCGTGGCGCTGCGCTGCCAGCTTTTTGCGCTGCCCTATGGCGATCAGGGCCTGCTCACGCCGCGCACGCTCTATGATGAACTGGGCGGCTATCGCATTCAGCCATTATTCGAGGATGTCGATCTCATCCGGCGGATCGGTCGCAAGCGCCTCGCCATCCTCAATGCGCGCGCCGTCACCAGCGCCGAGCGGTTTCAGCGCGACGGCTATCTGCGCCGCTCATTGCGCAATTCAACGCTCGTGGCGCGTTACTTCCTGGGCGCCTCGCCGGAAAGCCTCGCCCGAGGCTATGAATGATCCGTACAGACCGCGCCTGATCATTTTCGCGAAGGCGCCTGTCATTGGCGGCGCCAAGTCGAGACTCGCGCGCGATGTCGGCGCGGTGACAGCATGGCGCATCTATCGGGCCATGACCGCTGGGATTCTCCGCCGAACGGCTGATGCGCGCTGGACCACAACGCTCGCCGTTACGCCAGACCGTGCGCTCCGCCATCGCTTTCCCGATATCTGGACGGAGGGCGTTCGACGCACCACGCAGGGCGAGGGCGATCTCGGCGCGCGTCTCGCACGTTCGTTCAGCGCGCATGGCCCGAGCGTCGTTATCGGCACCGATGCGCCGGGCGTTGCGCGCGCCGACATCGCGGCCGCCTTCAAAGCGCTGAGGCGCAACAATCTCGTTTTGGGTCCGGCAGAGGACGGCGGCTTCTGGCTCATCGGCGTGCGCGCGCCTTTGCGTGCGACCGTACTCGCCGAAGTGCGCTGGTCTACGGAGCATGCGCTCGCCGATACGCGCGCGGCGCTCAGCCATCTTGGCCGGCCGGTCCTGCTCAGAACATTGAGCGACATTGATACGGGCGCTGACTGGCGCGCCTGGCTCAGTCGGTCAGGGCGTCGAACTTCTCTTTGAGCGAGAGGAGGTCGCGCCAGGCCTCGCGTTTGGCGATTGGTCGCCGCAGAAGAAAAGCCGGGTGGAAGATCGGCAGCGCAGAGATCGCATCCCCGCTTTCATCGCCCTTGGCGTCCTTAACCGCGTAGCGCGACCAGTTTCCGCGCAGACGCATTATGCCCTGACGCGCGTTCAACAA
>JAUIEH010000506.1 GCA_030428405.1 Alphaproteobacteria bacterium | reverse complement strand
ACGGTTTCCGCAATTTCCCGGCGTATACGGTCAATGCGCGAGAAATCGTCGACGCGGATTTCGATCTGGTCGGTATTCGTCCCCCGGCCAAGGAAAATGCGCGCCTGTTCGATCGGCATGTAGATCAGCAAACCGTCATATTCCGACATGCCGATATCGAACGTGCCGCCAATGTCATAAGCCTTGCGGCGCGGCGCAACGCCAAGCGCGGTGGCCACGCCCGAGGCCGCCATCAGCGTCATCTGATCGCCCGCCGTCAGACCAAAGCGTCCCGCGAGATCAGCGCCGGCGAGAATGATGTCGCCGCCATTGCGGCCTTCGCCATAGCCCTCTCGCGAGCCGGCGCGAATGCCTTCCGTCACCATGCGGAACGCCGTCAGATCATCTGCAGCGACGCCGTAGATCAGCGCAGGCGCGACATCGCCCGGACTGACCACCATGGCGGGCCCGACCACGACGGGCGCTGCGGAGACGACGCCGTCCACGCCGCTGACGAGGCCAGCGATTTCGTTGACGCGCTCAGGCGGCAATCCGCCCACGGAGACATAGATGTGTCCCTCAACGCCGAGGAGCTTGGACAATAGCTCCTGACGGAAACCATTCATCACCGACATCACGATTATCAGAACCGCGACGGCGAGCATGATGCCAAGAAAGGAAATGATGGAGATCAGAGCGACGCCGCCCTGATTGCGCCGCGCGCGCAAATAGCGCCAGGCCAGCCCCCGCTCCCACGCACCGAAGGGCGGCGCCGAACGCGGCGCCTCGCCTTCTTCGCGTGCGGGAACCTCGACAGCCGTCGTCATGCCGTCTCCGAAACGGCGGCCGTGCGGCCTTCGATGAGCGCGTTGACGGCGCTTTCAAGCGAGAGATTCTCGACCGCGCCGGTCTTGCGGTCACGCAGCTCGACGACGCCGTCCTTGAGCCCGCGCGGCCCGATGACGAGCGCGTTCGGCAGGCCGATCAGCTCCATCGTGGCGAGCTTGGCGCCGGCGCGCTCGGAGGTGTCGTCGTAAAGCGGTTCAAGCCCGGCATTGCTCAATTGTTCGTATGCGCTTTCACACGCCGCATCGGTTTCGGCGTCGCCGGTCTTGAGATTGACGACGCCGACATCGAAGGGTGAGACCGCGCGCGGCCAGATGCAGCCCTTCTCATCGTGGCTCGCCTCGATGATGGCGCCGAGCAGGCGCGAAACGCCTACGCCGTAAGAGCCCATATGCATCGGTCGCTCCTGGCCGTCCGGATGCGTCACGACGGCCTTCATCGGCTCGGAATATTTCGTGCCGAAATAGAAGATATGGCCGACCTCGATGCCGCGCGCGGACAAGCGCTTGTCCTCGGGGATCGCGTTGAAGGCGGCTTCGTCATGCATCTCGTCCGTCGCCGCATAAAGCGAGGTTCGCGCATCCACGAGCGGCTGGAGGTCGCCGTCCCAGTCAATGTCGGGGCCGGGCGCGGCCATGTCGACGAGATCGGAATGGCAATAGACTTGGCTCTCGCCGGTTTCGGCGAGAATGATGAATTCATGGCTGAGATCGCCGCCAATGGGTCCGGTGTCGGCGCGCATCGGGATCGATTTCAGCCCCATGCGCGCGAATGTGTTCAGATAGGCTGCGAACATGCGGTTATAGCTGGCGCGCGCGGCCGCCTCGTCGAGGTCGAAGGAGTAATTGTCCTTCATCAGGAATTCGCGCCCGCGCATGATGCCGAAACGCGGCCGAATCTCGTCGCGGAACTTCCACTGAATGTGATAGAGATTCTTCGGCAAGTCCTTGTAAGACCTGCAATAAGCGCGAAAAATCTCAGTGATCATCTCCTCATTGGTCGGTCCATAGAGAAGGTCGCGCTCATGCCGGTCGATGATGCGCAGCATCTCCTGGCCGTAATCGTCGTAACGACCGCTCTCGCGCCACAGATCGGCCGATTGCAGGGTCGGCATCAGAAGTTCGATCGCGCCGGCGCGGTTTTGTTCCTCGCGCACGATCTGCTCGATCTTTTTGAGCACGCGAAAACCCAAAGGCAGCCAGGCGTAAATGCCGGCCGCCTCCTGGCGGATCATGCCGGCGCGCAGCATCAATTGATGCGACACGATCGACGCCTCGGCGGGCGTCTCGCGCATGACGGGCAAAAAGAAGCGGCTCAAACGCATAAATCGTCAGACTTTCCAGGCGCAATTCGCGCAGCGGGCGAAGCGAGCGTTGATAGACTGAGCCGCGATATCGCGCAAACGCCCAACGCTGCGCTGCAGCGTCA
>JAUIEH010000505.1 GCA_030428405.1 Alphaproteobacteria bacterium | reverse complement strand
GACCTGCGCCATTTCAGCGAGCCATTTGGGCGCGCCCATCTCCTCGGTCACGGCGGCGGCGAGGTCGCTTGCGCGCGCCTGATAGATCTCGATGATCTTGCCGAGAAGCGCGAGGCGCTCCTCAAGAGGCGTCGTGCTCCAGCTCTCAAACGCTGCGCGCGCGGCTGCGACCGCAATGTCGACATCGCCGGACGAGCCGAGGCTGATGACGCCTGCGACCTCCTCCGTCGCCGGATTGACGACGTCAAGCGCGCGCGCCGAAGCCGGCTCGACCCAGGCGCCGTTGATGTAGAATTTCTTGTACTCGCGCATGGTTTGCTCCTGGGGCTGGGACGCAGAATTGACGAGGAACGCGAAGTGTTTCGGACGAGTTAGCCTATCCCTCCGGGCGGGCCTCCCAGCCGGGGCCGCGCACGACCTGGCCGGGCGTTGCGCCGGTATGTTCGCCATCGCGCAGCACTTGTTCTCCGTTCACGAACACGTCGCGCACGCCGGTCGCATAGACATGCGGCTCGGCGAACGTGGCGTTGTCGGTGATGGTCTCGGGATCGAAGATGACGACGTCTGCGAAATAGCCCGGCGCGAGACGGCCGCGATCGGTGAGCGCAAGCTCTTCGGCCGGCATGCCGGTGAGGCGGTGTACGGCCTCTTCGAGCGGCAACACGCCGCGCTCGCGGACATAGTGACCGAGATAGCGCGCAAACGTGCCATAGGCGCGTGGATGCGGGTTGAACTCGAGAAAGGCGCCTTCGGGCGCATAAGCGCCTTCATCCGAGCCGATCATGGTGTGCGACCAAGCCATATTGCGCTCGATATTTTCTTCCGTCATCAGAACGTAAGCGGTGTCGACCCGGCTGTTATCCTCAATCACGAGGTCGATCATTGTGTCTTCCGGGCTCGCGCCGCGCTCGGCGGCGACGTCGGCGAGCGTGCGGCCGGTGTAGTGGCGAAGCTCAGGATTGGCGAAGCCGATCAGAATGACGTCCTCGGGACCTTCCACGAGGGAATAAAGGCTTTCCCAGTCCGCGCCGGGCGCGCGCATTTCGGCAAGCACGCGCGCGCGGATGTCTGGATCGCGCAGGCGTGCGACCCAGGCGTCGTGGCCGCCTTCCTGCACCCAGGGCGGCATGGCGGCGTTGAGGCCCGTGGCGCCGGCCGTGTACGAATAAACATTCGCGGTGATGTCCAGGCCTTCCGCGCGCGCGGCATCGAGCAGTGCGAGGCCCGGCTCTGACAAATCCCAGTTCTCCGCGCCTGCAGGCTTGAGGTGATAGATCTGCGCGCGCGCGCCGGTGGCGCGAGAGATTTCGATCAGTTCTTCAAGCGCTTCGAGATAATTGTCGCCTTCCGAGCGGATGTGAGAGATATAGCCGCCGTCAAATTCCGCCGCCGCTGAAACCAGCGCGATAAGTTCCTCGGTGTCTGCGTAGAAAGCCGGCGCATAGATGAGCGAGGAGCCGACGCCGAGCGCGCCATCGCGCATCGCTTCGCGGACAAGCTCTTGCATGGCCTCGAACTCTTCCGGCGTGGGCGGACGGTCTTCAAAGCCGATTTCGTGGATGCGCAAGGTCGTGGCCCCGATGAAGCTCGCGACATTCACCGATATGCCTGTGTCCGTCAGGTGAACGAGATATTCGTCGAGCGTCGTCCACGGAACGTCGAAGGTGATGACGCTCTGGCGCGCGCGGAGTTCGTTGCGCATGGGCTCGGTCAGCGGCCCCATCGACCAGCCTTCGCCCATCACTTCCAGCGTCACGCCCTGGCGGATGTCGCTTTGCGCGCGCCCGTCATGAAGCAGTGACTGCGTCGCCCAGCTCAAGACATTGACGAAACCGGGCGCAACCGCGAGGCCGTCGGCGTCGATGCGTTCTTCCGCGACCGCGCGCGAGAGGTCGCCGAGCGCGGCGATGCGCTCATCCTCGATGGCGACGTCGACGCGCCGGCCGGGCGCGCCCGTGCCGTCATAGACGACGCCGTTTTCGATGATCAGGTCATATTCGCCGCGATCGAGATGCGAGGCGCACGCCGACAAGAGCGCCGATGAGAGGAAAGTGATGGCGGTCAGTATCGGTGTGCGCGCGCGCATGTCGGGCCCCAGCTCTACGACGATGAGGCTGCGACCTTAGCAAAGCTTTCGGCGTTGCGAAGTTTGAGACCGAAGAGCGGGCGCAAAAATCCGCTCCGCCGCGTCAGCTTCGCCGCGATGACGCAAAGCAGCGTCGTTGCGCTCGTCAGCGCGATGAATTCGGGCGATG
>JAUIEH010000504.1 GCA_030428405.1 Alphaproteobacteria bacterium | reverse complement strand
CACGTCCTGCGGGTCGACGACCGGCGCGCTGAAGAACCGCCGAGCTTTGAGGAAATGCGGCCCGATCTGGTGCGCTTCCTGACCTATCAGGAGCTGCAGCGCCTCTCCGATGTGCTCGAGGAGCGCGCCGAGATCCGCCGTTTCGCCGGCGCCATCAGCGAGGAATCCGAACCGCCGGCCGGCGTCGACGACGCTGCGCCCGAAGACGATGTCATCGACGAGGACGATGATGGCGGCGATGAAGATGATGACTAATGCGCTTTTACGACGACGCCATACGCTGCGTTAACGCGTCTTATGCACACTGAGAGCGTCCCGCCGCGCCCTGCGCGCGTGCTCTATGTCGCGGCGTGTGCATTGGTGGATCGCGACGGCCGCGTGCTTCTGGCCCAGCGGCCGGAAGGAAAGGCGCACGCAGGCCAATGGGAATTTCCAGGCGGCAAGATCGAGGACGGCGAAACGCCGGAAGCAGCCCTCATCCGCGAATTGCGCGAGGAGCTGACGGTCGAGCCCTGCGAAACTTGTCTCGAGCCATTCGCGTTCGCCTCGCGCGCTTACCCCGATTTCCATCTCTTCATGCCGCTCTTCGTGTGCCGGCGCTGGGACGGTTTCGTGCGCCCGACCGAGGGGCAGAACGTGACCTGGGTTCCGCCGAACGAGATTGCGCGCTTCGACATGCCGCCGGCCGACCGCGATCTGGCGGGCGCGGTGATGGACCGTCTGTCAGGCGCGCGCGTCTGAGCGCGCTCGCCGCCGATCAAACCGGCGCGACCGCGGTTGAGTACGGGCTGATCTGCGCCTTGTTCGTGGTCGTCATTCTGGTCGCGCTGACCAATTTCGGCGACTCGACCGAAGCGATGTGGAACACCATTGAAACCGCCATCGTCAGCGCTTCGTCGGATTGACGCGCCGCGTTCAATCTTTCTCGCGCGCGGACGTTCCTGGCCCCGCTTTTTCCCCGGCGGAGCGCTCTGTGGCGTTGAGCGCATCGGCGAGGCGGGTCTGCGCGCTTCCGGGACGCAGCGGCTTGGGCTGGCTGTCCGCGGGCGCCCATCCGACCGCATAGAGAATTTCGAACGTGGCGCGCGCGCGTCCGTCGGCGTTGGCGAAACGCGACTGGTAAAGCTCCATCGCTTTGAACAGGACGGCGCGGGTGAGCGCGCGCGGCGGCCGCTCGGCCGGCGCCGACGTCTCGCCCATGGCGCGCAGGTCTGAGAGAAGTTTCATCGGCTGGGCATACGTCACCGCATGCCTGTCGATGTCAGCGACAGGCAAAGCGAAACCCGCCCGCTGCAGAAGCCCGGACAAGTCCATGGCGTCGGCGAAGGGGGCGACGCGCGCGCCGGCGCCGCCGGTCAGCTCCACTTCGGCGGCGAGCAGGCATTGGCGCAGCTCCGTCAGGCTCGCCCCGCCGAGCATTGCGCCAAGAAACAGACCGTCCGGCTTGAGCGCGCGGCGGATTTGAATGAGCGCGCCGGGCAGATCGTTGACCGCGTGCAGCGAGAGCGGGGCGACGACCAGGTCGAGCGATTGGTCTGCGATCGCCAGGAACTCCTCGTCACACGCAAAGGCGGGCGCTGAGAGGCCCGTCAGATGCGCCGCGCTGAGATCCGCGCTGGCGAGCCAGCCGATCTTGGCGCGCGCGGCGTCGTTGCGGGCGAAGAGCCGCGCAAACGCGCCCGCGCCGCCCAGCTCCAGAGCGCGCGGAAAATCGCGCGTCACGCTCAAGCAGCGGTCGAGCAGTTCTTCTGCTACAAGTTCCCGGAGAAATTCAGCCGAGCGCGGGCCGCGCGCCGCGCGGTCGCGGCGGCGGCGGATGAGGGCTCGGTCGAAAACGGCGGGCGAGGAGGCGGTCATGGCGCTGATTATGACCCGACGCGCAGCGCGCGCGAGCCTTCTTGCGCTGCGCCGCTCCGGACGCGCGCTGATCGACCTCGCCGCGCCGCCGGCTTGTCCCATTACCGAGACGCTGGTCGACGCGCCTGGCCGCATCTCGCCTCAGGCCTGGGCGGCGCTGACCTTCATCACCAAGCCTTACTGCCGCACCTGCGGACTGCCATTCGCCTATGATCCCGGCGTTGCCAGCCAATGCGGTCCCTGCGCCGCAGAGGCCCCGTTATTCGAGCGCGCTCGTGCGGCGCTGGCCTATGACGAACACAGTCGCCCGCTGGTGCTCGATTTCAAACATGGCGGGCGCACGGACATGGCGGCGACCTTCGCCGGCTGGATGGCGCAGGCCGGCGGCGAACTGGTAGAGG
>JAUIEH010000503.1 GCA_030428405.1 Alphaproteobacteria bacterium | reverse complement strand
CCGGCGCCACGCCCGCGCGCCGCCGGTCCATCGCGCGCAGGCTTTCAACCAGCATCAAGCCGCCGATCACGCCGAGGAACAGGACATAGGCGACCGCAATGAAGACGTCGATCTGACCGGTTTCGCGCAAGACGGAGAATATCTGAACGCCAGCGATCGAGCCGATTGTGCCGCCAGCCGTTAAAAGCGCGCCCATCTTCAGATCGAGCGTTCCCCGGCGCCAATGCGCCATTGCGCCGGATACGGAGGAGGCGACGATCTGATTGGCCTCCGTCGAGACCGCAACCGCGGGCGGAATGCCTATGAAGATGAGCAAGGGCGTCATCAAGAAGCCGCCGCCGACGCCGAACATGCCCGAGAGAAAGCCGACGCCCGCGCCGATGCCGAGCAACAAGAAGATGTCGAGCGAGACTTCCGCGATCGGCAGATATATTTGCATATCCGGCCGCCGCCGGGGTCAGCGCACGGCGGCCGCTTCGAGACGCTCTAGAAGCGCCGCGTCGACCTCGCCGGTTTGAGCCAGGCCGTTATCTCTCTGGAAGGAGGCGATTGCGGCGCGCGTTCTTTCGCCCGACTGGCCGTCGGCCGGTCCGGCGTCATAGCCAAGCTCGTTGAGAAGCGACTGGGTGCGCTGGACGGCGGCCGCGCCGGTCAGGACCGGACGGTCCCACGGCAGATCGCCAAACACGCCATTGGCTTCGTCATCGGGTCTTTGCGGGCGGAAATCGACCGCGCGCTGTTCAGCGGCTTCGCGCTGTTCAGCCGTCAGGCGCTCGGCCACGGCGTCGGCGCGCGTGCGCGCGTCCGCGTCGCCGGAGCGCGCAGCGACCGAGTACCAAACCAGCGCTTCTTCCAAATCAAGCGTCACGCCAAGACCCTGCTCGTGCAGAACGCCCAGGTTATACTGGGAATCCCGCGCACCCAAGCGGGCGGCGCGTTCAAACCAATTCGCCGCGGTCTCGAAGCTTTGCTCGGCGCCGCGGCCTTCGGCGTAGAAGATGCCGAGATTGTGCATGGCGTTGCGGTGACCGGCATTGGCGGCGCGCTCGGTCCAGAGGCGCGCGGCGTCAATGTCGCGCTCCAGCCCGCGGCCGGTTTCATAGAGCTTTGCGAGACGGTACTGCGCCGGCGCAAGCCCATTTTCCGCAGCCTGACGAATAAGCTCAACGCCGGAATCGGCGTCGCCCGACTGCAGCCGCGTCATGCCGAGCTGATATTGCGCGACTGGATCACCCTGCGCGGCCGCGTCGATCACGGTCATCGGCTCAGGCGCATCCGGCAGGCTGTCGGCCGTCGCGGGCGGGAAGCCGCGCGGCGCGTCATCGGCTTCCGCAGCACTCGGCTCTTCGAGGTCAGAGACTTCCGCGGCCGCAGCGGCCTCATCCGCGAATGAGCTGACATTCTCATCCGACAACGCGTCAGCGTCGCCGGCCGCGCCGCCCACGGAGTAGCGACGCGACGCGCCGTCAGGACGCGTTGAGGTGATGACGATTTCACCGTTCGAGACGATCGGCGCGTTCGGCGCCGGCGTTTCAAACGCGGCTGCATCCGGTGACGGCGCGGAAATCGCGCCGCTCGTGCGCACAGCTTCCGCTTCGGCCTCAGGCGTCTCGTCCGGTTGCGCGCTCAGACCCGGCGGGCGGCGGTCGCGATTGCGCTCGGCGCCGCCAAGCACGTCATTGCGGGCGTCATCGCCAGCCGGCTCGATCGTGCGACGGCGCGCGCCGTCGGTGACGAGCATGTAGAAAGCTGCGCCGACGGCCAGGAAGGCGAGGCCGCTCGCCGCCAGCATGAGCGGTCTGCCGCGACGCATCCGCGCCGGCTCCGCTTGCGGCGTTTCGGCGGGGCCAAAGCCCGGCATTTCGTCAGCTATCGCTGAGCGGCGCGCTTTGGCGAGATAGTCGTTCGGGCCGGGCGCGTCGTCATCCGCGAACGGATTTTCGATCGCCAGACGCGGCTTGGCTGGCGCGTCGTCGTCATCGTCGTCGTCAAGCTCGGCGAAGATGTCGAGCGCGTCGAAACGTGGGCGACCGTTTGCGGCTTCCGAGTCGGCCTGATCGTGTTCGCGTTCGAGCGCGCGCGCGAAGGCTGCGGCGTCGTCGAAGGGCGGCGGCGCGGCGTCCTCGTCCTCGACTTCGTCCTGGTCCGACGTTTTTTCGAGGTCGGCTTCAACGTCCTGAGCTTCGAGCTCTGGCTCTAGCTCTTGGTCGAGTTCGTCCTCAACCGGCGCGTCCTCGGCATATTCGTCTGCGTCGTCA
>JAUIEH010000029.1 GCA_030428405.1 Alphaproteobacteria bacterium | reverse complement strand
GCGATCGAGGCTTATCACGAAGCCGCCGCCGCGCAGCCGGGATTTGGCGACGCTTATTGGAGTCTCGCAAATCTGAAGACTTATCAGTTCCCGGATGAGGAGCTCGAAACGGTTCGGGCGGCGGAAGGGGCCCCCGGCGCGTCTGATGAGGATCGCATCCATCTCTGCTTCGCGCTCGGCAAGGCGTTCGAGGACCGCGGCGCCTTTGAGGAGAGCTTTCGCTATTACCAGCGCGGCAATGCGCTGAAAAATGCTCAGATCCGCTATGACGCCGAGCGTATGGACGCAGAACTCAGCCGGCAAAAAGATGTCTGCACGCAGGAGCTGTTCGCCGCGAAGGCGGGCGCGGGCCATGACGCGCGCGATCCCATCTTCATTGTCGGCCTGCCGCGTGCGGGCTCCACGCTCATCGAGCAGATCCTCGCCTCACACAGCGAGGTCGACGGTACGATGGAGCTGCCGAATATTCTCGCAACGGCGCATCGGCTCAACGGACGTCAACGGATTGATGAGGCGCCGCGCTACCCCGCCATGCTTGCCGATCTCGGCGCTGAAAAGCTCGAAACGCTTGGACGCGCCTACATCGAGGACACGCGCGTGCACCGCCGCGGCGTGCCGTTTTTCACGGACAAAATGCCGAATAATTTCAGGCATATCGGGCTCATCCATCTGATCCTGCCGAACGCAAAGATCATCGATGCGCGCCGCGACGCGATGGCGTGTTGTTTTTCCGGCTACAAACAGCTTTTCGCCGAGGGCCAGGAGTTCACCTACGGGCTCGAGGAAATCGGCCGCTATTATCGCGGCTATGTCGAGTTGATGGCGCATTGGGACCGTGTCCTGCCGGGCAAGGTTCTGCGGGTTTCTCACGAAGACGTCGTTGACGATCTCGAGGCCCAGGTCCGGCGCATTCTCGAACATTGCGGTCTGCCGTTCGAGCGCGCCTGCGTGGAGTTCCACAAGACCGAGCGTGAAGTGCGCACAGCGAGTTCGGAACAAGTCCGTCAACCGATTTTCAAGTCCGGCGTCGAGCAATGGCGTCGATACGAGCCGTGGCTCGGGCCGTTGCGCGATGCGCTCGGTCCCGCGCTGTCACCACCGGACATGTGAGAGAAAATGCCCAGACGCTTATACAAGACGAGTCACAAGCTCGGCGAAGACAATGTCGCTCTCTTCGGGCTCGACGTTCACAACCCGGTGTTTTTCATCGCGGCGCTGACGATGGTGTTGTTCATCGGGCTGACGCTGGCCGCGCCCGATACGGCGTCCACGGCGCTGCTTGCGACGCGGGACTGGGTCTTGACGACATTCGACTGGCTTTTCGTCGTCAGCGTCAATGTCGTGTTTTTGTTCTGTCTCGCGATTATCGTCTCGCCGCTGGGGCGCTTGAGGATCGGGGGGCGGGAAGCGCGGCCCGAATTTTCCATCGTTTCCTGGCTCGCAATGTTGTTCGCGGCCGGCATCGGCATCGGCCTCATGTTCTGGGGCGCAGCCGAGCCCTTGGCCTATTACACGGGTTGGTATGGAACGCCGTTAGGCGTTGAACCGCATACGCCCGAAGCGCACCGGCTGGCTCTGAGCGCGACCATATTTCACTGGGGCCTGAACGCCTGGTCGATATACGCGATTATCGGCCTCGCGCTGGCCTATTTCACATTCTCCAAAGGGCTGCCGTTCACCGTGCGCTCGGCCTTTTACCCGCTGCTCGGCGACCGCATCTGGGGCTGGCCGGGACATGTGATCGACATTTTATCCGTCATCGCTACTTTGTTCGGTCTCGCGACGTCGCTCGGCCTCGGCGCGCAGCAGATCGCAAGCGGCCTCAATTTTCTATTCGACATCGACGCGGGGCTCGGCGTTCAGATCGCCATTATCGGCGTCATCACCTCGGTAGCGATTTTTTCGGTCGTGCGCGGATTGGATGGCGGGGTGAAGGTCCTCTCCAACATCAACATGGTCATGGCGGCCTTGTTTCTTCTCGCCGTGTTCATCATCGGGCCGACGCTGCTCATCACGACCGGCGTCTTCGAGAACGCGCTGGCCTATATGGGCGACTTTTTCGTTCTGTCGAACTGGGTCGGCCGCGAGGACACGGAATGGTTCCATGGCTGGACGGTGTTTTACTGGGCCTGGTGGATTTCCTGGTCGCCCTTTGTGGGAATGTTCATTGCACGGATTTCAAAAGGGCGCACTGTGCGCGAGTTCCTGCTCGCGGTCATTTTCGCACCGCTGATCGTGACGCTCCTGTGGTTCTCGACCTTTGGCGAGACGGCCTTGTTCCAGGCCGAAAACGATATCGGCGCTTTGTCGCAGGGCATTGACGACGTTTCGCTCGTGCTCTTCCACATGCTTGAGCAATTGCCGTTTGCGAGTCTCGCCTCCGGGCTCGCGGTGGCCCTGGTGTTCGTGTTTTTCGTGACATCCTCGGATTCAGGCTCGCTCGTGATCGACTCGATCACGGCCGGCGGCAAGCTGCACGCGCCGGTCCCTCAGCGCATCTTTTGGGCATCGATTGAGGGGCTGGTCGCGGCGATGTTGCTCTATGGCGGCGGCGCACAGGCGCTGCAGGCGCTGCAGGCGGGCGCCATCTCGGCGGGTCTTCCGTTCACGCTCGTTTTGCTGGCGTGCTGCTTCAGCGTCTGGCGCGGCCTATCGGCGGATTCGCGCGCGCTGCGCGCCATCGAGCAGGCCGAAAAGGCGAGTTGAGACCGCGGAGCAACCGACCCGCCAGCACCTAGAACCTGCGCTCCACGGAGACGCGCACGACAGGATCGCTCTGGAAAACGCCGGGCGCGGCTTCGACATCGGCGCCGAAAACATTTTCGGCTTCCGCAGCGAGCGCCCAGCGCCGGTCATCGGGCTCCCATGAGACGCCTGCGGAAACGATGGTCGATGCGGCGAGACTGTACGTGTTGAAATCATCTGCAAAGCGCGCGCCGATATGATCGACGCCGAGGCTCGCGCGGATTTGCGCCGGGTGGACATAGGTCACGCGCGCGCTGGCCATGTCTTGCGGCACATAAGGAAGTTCGTAGCCAGCCGTTGCGCCGCCGCCGCCGATCTCTGACCAGATGCGCCGACCGCGCACCGCCAGTCCCCAGCGCTCGGCGAAGAACAGATCAGCGCCGGCGAGCACGGTGCTCAGTTCCGCCTCGCTCGCAGAATAGGCGGTCGAGCCGATGCGCGCGCCGGGGCTGGGCGCGGAGGCGGATGTCAGCTCCTGATGTTCTCCCTCCACGAACAAGAAGAGGTGTTCGCTCGCCTCGACTTCGAAGCGTCCGCGATAATCCTCGACCTCGCGCGCTGACACGCCAAGCGTCTGCGTCGGCGTCAACCCGACGACCCCGATCGGCGCGATGGTTCCGAGCGCAGGCATGAGCCGGTCGCGCTGCGCAGCGATGCGAAGGCGCGCAGGTCCAAAGCTCAGCGCTGCGCCAAGCCGCGGGTCAAGCACGGTCTGCTCGCTGCTGGCCGCAGGCAAAAGGCCGCCATAATCAGTGTCGCTCTCCAGATGGCGTACAAACAGTCCGCCCTCCAGCATGGCGGCGTCGCTCGCGCGCCAGTTCGCGAACAAATGCGCTTCCAGTGCGCTTTCATCCGTCTCCGCACGAAGTTCAATCTCGACGGGCTCGTAGTGGTCGATGACGGTCGCGGACGCGTTTGGCGCATCGAATATCGAGATGTCGCCGATAAAGTCCCGGTCGTAATATATGGAGCTGGCGCGCGCATCGCGCATGCCGGCCTCTGCACCATAGCTCAGCGTCAAACGTCCGTATTCAACAAGACGTCGGAACTGCAGATTGAAAACATTCCCGCGCTCATCCTCGTCGAGCACGGCGTCGTCCTCGTCAATCGCATCGAATACGCCGTCGCCGACAGGGCCGACAACGACCGCCATTGGCGGCGGTTCGAGGATCAGATCGGGGTCTGACAACGTGCCGAAGCCGGTGTCGTATAGGCCGAGAGAGACAAGAGAGCGCGCGCTGTCGAGCCCGAAATGATCGACCAGGGAATAGCTGATGGAGTCGAGCGCGTGTCCGTAGGCTGAGGGGTTCTCGAAGGTTCGGCGCGCAGAGCCGAACGCTGCGCGCACGAAGGTCTGATCCGTGTGGCGGCGCCGGAAGGCATAGCCGAGATCGGCGACGATTTCCGAGACGGTTTCAGCGTCGTCAAAATCCTGATGAAAGCCGTCGCCCGGCAATTCGCGGTCGAGCCATTCGCCCGTTAGTCGTGCGAACATGGCGTGGCGTCCGTTTACGGTGCGGCCAAAACTGACGTCCAATTCTGCGTGCTCAGCGTCGGAGTTGGGCAGGCCTTCATCGCCCGTCTCGTAGCCGAATGCAGCATTGTAAGCGAAGGGATGAACGTTGCGGTCAAAGCCTTGAGCTTCGACGAATACGCCTTGTCCGTTCGGGCCATCGCCCGTTTCTGCACTGACGCCTGCGCGCGCTTCATGGCGTGGCGTGCGCGTCAATTCGCTCCAGCGAAACGGCGCGGCGAGCGCGAAGGGGTCTAGCAGAAGACCTTGCGTCTGCGCAGACGCCGCTGCGTCGTCTGACGGATAGACCGTACCAAGAAAAAATACGCTCTCGGCGCGGAACGGGCTGTAGGCGCGATGCGACAAGTGCTCGCCCCAGGCCTCAAGTCCGAGCTCGCGCAAAGGCGCGCCGACATCACTGTCGCCATTCAGCGAGGCGGGCGGCGCAAAGGCGTCTGATCGGCCTCCTTGTTCATAGGCGTCAACCGCGCGGCGCGCATAGCGCACGGCATCGCCGGCCTCCGCCATGTTCTGCGCTATGATGGCGGCCGTCAGCGCGGCCTCCGCGTCGTAAGGCGCGGTGCGTGCGGCGGTCTCCGCTGCGCTTCGCGCGCCGGCTCGCTCACCTTCCGACCAGCGTGCGGCGGCGGCGAGGGAGGCTGCGCCGGAGCGCGACGGGTCAGCCGCCATGGCGGCGTCGGCGTAGCGGGAAGCGGCGGCGCCATCGCCGCGCATCATCGCCACCCTCGCTGCGGCGGCGAGGGCGTCGGGGTCCATCGGATCGAGTTCGATGGCGCGCTGCGCGGCGGCTTCGGCGTCATCGAGCCGGTCCGCCGCAGCATAGGTGACGGCGAGGCCGGCATAAGCGCCCGCTGCATCGGGCGCGCGCGCAACGGCGTCTTCATGGGCCGCTTGCGCCGCCGTCAAATCGCCTTCATCCGTGTACGCTTCGCCAAGGCGGCTTACATCTCGCCAGTCGCTCGGGTTTTCTTCGGCTGAGCGTGACAAGGCGTCTTCGGCGGCTGTTGGGCTTGCGCCGCTCGTGCGCTGCGCGACGGCGCGCCAGCGCCATGCCAGAAAGTCGGAGCCGTCGGCCGCCAGCGCAGCGTCTGCAGCGTTCTCAAGGCCGGCGTCGTCGCCCGCAAGATAGGCGATCTGTGCGCGCAATGCTTCGGCGCGCGACCAGGACGCGCGGCCCTCAACGGCGCGATCATGCGCCGCTTGCGCTTCGTCATAACGCGCCGCCGAGGTTTCCAGCCAGGCGCGCATCAAGAGCGGTTCGGGACGGTCGGGCCGGGCGGCTTCGAGTTGCGCCAGCTCGGCCGTGGCGCGCTCGAAATCGCCGCGCTCAATGGCGAGCCCGACATCGAGCATGTCGGCGAGAAAGGCGCGCCGGCCGGTCAGGCCGGGCCGCGCCTGAGCGAGCCGGGCTTCGGCTTCGTCGATGCGGCCGGCCTGAGCGGCGTGCATCGCTTCGACCAGGCGAGCCTCAGCCTCGCTGGCGCTGGCGGATCGGGCCGGCGCGGCGCGGGTGAAGTCGCCACGATCGAGCAGGCGTTCGGCGGGCGGAAGCGGCGCTGCGCCAGCCCCTTCGGGTGCATAAGGATCATCGAAGGTGAGGAGGTGAATCCAGTCATACTCTATGGGCGCCGCCCAATGCGCGCGCTCGGGCCTCAGCACCGGACCGGAAAATTGCGGCGCAGCGCCCGGGCGGGCGAAAGCCGTCTGGCCGGCGCCGACGAAGAGGCGTCCGTGTACATTATAAAACTCAACAACGCCCTCAAGAACGCTCAGTCGTGTCTCGCCGTCCGCTGCAACGGACAAAAACCAGTCCGTACCCCGGATCGCCGCTGTCGCTGACGGCGTTTCGATTTCCAGTCCGTTCGCCGGCGCGCCCGCACGCGACCACGCAGCGCCCGCATCCAGCTCAAGCCGGTTGGTCGCATCCGCGTCGGGACCTTCCACGATCATGCGCGTGTCGGCGTGCAGCCTGATCTGCGTGCGGTCTTCGAAGACGATGCCGAGCGCGCCGTATGGCCCGGTGCGCAGAACATCGCCGGGAACGATGCCTTGCTGCAGCGCAAGCTCGATCCAGTCGGCGAGTTCGACCAGGCGCGCATCCTCATCGCCGTTCACGGATACAATTTCAGCAATCGGCGGCGCCGGGCGCGGCGCGATTTGCGCGTTCGCGCCGAGCGGCGCGGCCGCACCGAGGCCAATGGCGAGCAAAGCTCTGCGAATTGGTCTATTCACGTCGACGATCCCCTAAAGCGCACCGTAAGGTGTCGCCGGAATTTTGGGCCGCAAAACAGGACACAATGCCAGCCAATTCGCTGAATGCGCGAGCGCGCGAGGCTTGGACGCGCGCCCGGTCTCTGGCCGGTCGCCAATCAGCGCCTGCAATGGCGGCGTGCCTCGCGGTCTGGTTGACGGTGTGCTCAGTTGCAGCCGCCGGCGGCGTCGCCGCGCTCGATCGCGCATTGTTCGACCGGTTTCTAGCGGGCGCTCCGGCGCCGGCCGCGCCCGAGGACGTCATTGTCGTGGCGATTGATGCGCCGTCCTTTCAGGCCGTCGGCAGACCGTGGCCGTGGCCGCGCGCGACCCATGCCGAACTCGTCGATGCGGCGCGGCGCGCCGGCGCGCGCCAGATCGTGTTCGACATCGTTTTCGATCAGCCGAGTCCGGACGACGAAGCTTTCGCTGCAGCCAATGAGGCGTTCGGAAATGTCGTTCTGGCCACTGAGCGAAGCGTGCAGCGCACGCGCTATGGCGTCATCGAGACCCTGATCGGACCAAGTTCTCCCATCGCCGAGAGCGCGCGCGCCGTCGGCCGCAGCGACCTGCCGGTCGATCCGGACGGGCGCGCGCGGCGCATGCCGGGCTGGCCCGACGCGATGGCCTATGTAGCGGAGGGTGCTGCACCGCCGCGCGGCGAGGCTCTGATCCGGTGGCGCGCGCCGTCGGCTCCCATTCGCCGCGTAAGCTATTATCAGGCGCTTGAGCCTGAGCGTTTCCTGCCGCCGGGCGCGCTGGAAGGGGCGACCTTGTTCGTCGGACTGGCGCTGGATGCAAGCCCCGTCGTGCGCGCCGCACAAACCGACAGATTGGCTGCGCCCATCAGCTATGACGGCTCGGTCTTCGTCACAGGCGTGGAGGCGCACGCCAATGTCTTCGCAACAGCGCGCGCGGGTGATGCGCTGCATCAGGCGCCCGGCGGGGTCGTCGGCTTCCTCGTTCTCATCGCGCTCGGACTGACTGTTGCCGGCGCCGTCCTGCTGGTCGCACAGCCGGTGCTCGCCATCTCGCTGGAACTGGGCGGCGCTGCATTTCTTGCCTTGCTCTCATTCGCAGCCCTCGCCGGCAGCGGGAGCTGGGTTCCGATCGCGGCGCCGCTGCTTGCACTTTCGGTCTGCGGGGCGTGCCATGGAGCGATGGCCTTCATACGTACACGGCGCGAGCGCGTGCGTCTGGCGCGCGGTTTGGCGCGCTATGTCGCTCCGGCGCTTTTGAACCGCGTGCTGCGTGACCCGTCTGCGCTCAATCTGGGCGGGGAGCGGCGCGAAGTGACCGCGCTGGTGACGGATCTGGAGGGTTTCACCAGTCTGATGGAGCGCATCGACCCGGTGCGGCAGGCCGACATTCTGCGCGATTATCTGGGCGGGGTGAGCGCGGTCGTCTTGGACGCGCAGGGCCTTGTCGATCAATTTGTCGGCGATGCGATGATCGCCTTGTTCAACGCCCTGACGCCGCAGCCCGACCATGCCGCGCGCGCCATCGCCTGCGCGCTGCAAATCGACGCTTTCGCTCAGGCGTTCAGGGACGAGCTGCGCGCCCAAGGCGTGGCGTTCGGCGCAACGCGGATCGGCATTGAGAGCGGCGCCGCGCTTGTCGGCAATTTCGGCTCAAATGAGCGCTTTCACTATACGGCCATGGGCGACGTCACGAATGTCGGTTCGCGGCTCGAGAAGGCGAACAAAACGCTCGGCACGCGCATTCTGATCGGCGCCAACGCCGCTGCTCTCGCGCCCGAAGCGCTGCGGCCGGCGGCACGGCTGCACGTGCCCGGACGAAGCGCTGCGATCGACGCATTTGCGCCGATTGCGGGATTGAGCGGGGCTGCGGCCGAGGCCTATCTGGGCGCCCATCGCGCGCTGGCTCAGGGCGAGGGCGAGGCGGCCGAGTTGTTCGCCGCGGCTTCAGCATTGGCGCCCGATGATGCGTTGACGAATTTTCACCGCGAACGCATTGCGCAAGGCATTGTCGCGCTGGATGTCGAAACGACAAAGAGCTGAGTGCGCAGAGCGCCGGACAGTCAGCGCGCGCGTTGCGAGCCTTCCAGGGAGCGCCGCCTTGAGACGTTTACGGGCGCGCGATAGGCCGCCATCAGCGCGGCTTCCAGTTCCTGGCGGGAATAGGCGTCCGGGCTGACGCAGGCGTCGACAATGGGCACGAAATACTCGTTATAGGCATGCTGCTTGCGGCCGAGCTCCGCCCAGGATGTTTTGGGGTCAAAGCCGAGCCCCGTCGCTTCGTCGAGCGCCCAGGCGCGCAGATGCGAGAACCAATCAGCGGCGGTTTCGGCGTCGACATAATCCAGCACAAAATACGTGAACTGATCGGAGAGCAGACCCCAATAGAGGCGCTGCACCAGCGAGTCGTTGGGCGGTTGCTCGAAAGCGCGTCGCAAAATGCGCTCATAACGCTCATTGCAGTGAACGAGAATGTCGGCCTTCTTGTCGTAGAGCGCATCCTTGTTCATGCGCGCAATCTGTTTGAGGGCGAAATAGGCGCTGGCGGCGAGCGCCGCGACAATGCCGATGTCGAAGCCCCATTCGAAATGCTGCATCAAGAATTCGCCCACCGCGTCACCCTCTCGCGCAGCGCGCCGGTCAGAGCGCGCGGAAGTCTCGCCGAAAGACGCAGGCGTCTACGGCGCTCAAGCGAGACGATGCAATCACACTGCGCTCGACAAGCCCATACGCTTGTACGCTCGGCGATGGAGTTCCTGGCGAAGCGTGAGCGCTGCGAGCCTCTGTCCGGGCTACATCAGATCGGAATAAAGATGCTTTGGCTCGAAGCGCAGCGCGGCGGATGTGTTGGGCGCGCATGGCCCCAAAGACGGTCCGCCGATGCGCGCCGCGCCGCAGCACGTCAGAAATGACGACAAACTTTTTGTCGTCGCGCCGTAGACGAAAAACTCCAGCCCGGCTTCCTTCGTCGCAGATGCGAGCGACAAAAGCCGCTGCATGACATGTCTTTCGGGCACGTTGCGAAATGGCAAAAGGTCGATGCCGACCGAGGACAAGCCGCAAGCGGCGGCGCGGTGGATCTCTTTGTCGTTGATCATTGTGGCGAGTGAAATGCGCCGGCAATGCGGCCCAAGCGCCTGAGCGGCGGACTCGACATCGGCGGCGCCTGCGCCGATGCGCGTCTCGTAGATGACGCAATCAAGATATCGCCGGAAGGAGGAGGGGATCGCGGTCAGAGTTTTGAGCAGTTCCACACGCGTCTGAAAGGTCGAAAGCGTAGACGCATTGAGACAGGCGCTGATCATGACACGCCGGTTTTCGGAGGAGGCCTGCTTGAACTCCTCGTGTACGGCTTCCAACGTGGCGACGTCCCAATTGCACGCAGTGCGGCGTTCAACCGGCGTTTCGGAAGAGCCAAATTGCTTGTCGAGCGTTGCGTATGCCATCTGATCATAAGGCCGCGCGACATATTCGATGACGGCGCGCTTGGCGATGTGCCAGACGGGCTCAAACATGACGTCGATATTGCTGGCGTCTTCGTCGGCGTCCTGAAGATCGCCGTCGGCGAACATCGACCGACCGTCAGCGAGCATGGAACTCAGGCCCGCTTGGTCCAGCGTGAAGGCTTGCGGTCTCGTCTGTATACGCATGGCGATTGTGACTTCTTCGCCGAACAGCCTTTGCATGATGGCGTCGGCGGCTTTGGCGGCCATGCGCTCGCCATAGGCTGGATCAGGGTTCGCGAAGACCAGAATGAACCCGCCATTATCCATACGTATAAAGACGTCATTCTCGCCGAGTGTTTTCCTCAACGCGATATCGGCGTGGAAGAAGACGCGCTCTTTCACGTCGTCCCAACGATTGCCGAGCTTGGCCTTCGCCCGGTCGAGGCCGACCATGGTGACGGTGCCCGCGCCGATCGCTTCGGAATCGCTGGCGATCGCCTTTAATCGTACGACGTCTTCGGCGGGGATATCAGACATGGCTGGTTCTCAGACATTTTCCGTCAGCGTCTGCACCGCGTCGCGCAGTTCGTGCAGGCTCACCGGCTTTTGCAGCGTGCGATGCGCGCCCAGCATGGAGGCGACCGTGAGAAACGAGGTGTCGGCCACCGCGCCGCCGCCCGAAACCGCGATGATTTTCGCGTCGGGGCTGCTTTTACGGATTTCCATGATGATCTCGATGCCGTCTTTTTCCGGCATCAAGATGTCGGTGACGATGACGTCGAAAGAGGCGCTCTCTAACAGCTTAACGCCGCGCACCCCGTTTTCCGCGACGGACACGGAGCATCCGGCGTCTTCCAGCGCGTCGCGCCACAACTGGCGGACATCGGCTTCGTCATCAATCACAAGCACATTAGGCATTGCGCGCGCATCCTCCTCTTGGCGGATATGTTAGCCCGCCTCGACTAAGAAACTTCTTACGCAAACTTAAGCTTTCACGATAACGCTTAACCAACGAACGCTGCCGACCGACCAATGTCGGTCAGGCGACGGAGCAGTTTTGGCGACGCTATGCGCCTTGCTCCGCAGGCTCTGCTTGCACCAGACCGGCCACAGATAGTGCGTTGCTGATCTTTTGCGAGAGCTCGGCGCGGCGATATGGCTTGGTGACCAAATTGCTCGCGGTTTTGATGTCGCCGCGCTGTAAGATGGCGGCTTCAGCGAATCCTGTCGTAAACACGACGGGCAGGTCCGGCCAGGTCTCGCGCGCTTTCTCAGCGAGCTGAACGCCATCCATGCCGCCGGGCATCACAATGTCCGTAAAGATAAGATCGATGTCGGCCCGCTTTTGGAGCGTCGCAAGCGCTTCTTCGGCGTTTGCAGCTTCAACCGTGTGATAACCCAGTCCGTTCAATAGCGCGACGGCCACATCGCGCACCTCAGCCTGGTCCTCAACGACGAGAATAGTTTCGGAGCCGGTGCTCTCGTGCACGAGATGCGTTCTGATTTCCGTCACGGCGGCCGGCTCGACTGCGTTTTCGTCGTCGATGAGCGGGAAATAGAGCCGTACGGTCGTGCCGACATTTTCCTCGCTATAGATCCTGATCTGACCACCGGACTGCTTCATGAACCCGTAGACCATGCTGAGCCCGAGACCGCTGCCTTTGCCGACGTCTTTGGTCGTGTAGAAAGGCTCAAACACGCGCGCGAGCTTGTCGGCGGGAATGCCGTCGCCATTGTCCGTGATCGCGATGACGACATAGGAGCCTGGCGGCACATCGTCATTGGCCGCGCTTGCGTCCTCGTCGAGAACGCAGAGCTCGCTTTCGATCGTCAGTGAACCGCCTTCAGGCATTGCGTCGCGGGCATTGACGGCGAGATTGAGAATGGCGGATTCCAATTGCGCGGAATCGGTTCTGATCGGCGGCAGCCCGTCTTGCAGGCTCGCCTTGATTTCGATCGCTTCGCCCAGCGTTCGTTGCAGAATGCTCATCAGGCTGTCGATGTGCGGGTTCGGATCGAGGCTTTGAAATTCGAGCTTCTGGCGGCGGGAGAACGCAAGCAGTCGCTGAGTCAGTTCGGAGGCCCGGTCGACGGCGCGCAGCGCCGCTTCCATGCGGTGGGTGGACTTTTCATCACCCTGAAGCGCGGGCTCCATGAGTTGAAGATTGCCCAACAACACGCCAAGAATGTTGTTGAAGTCGTGTGCGAGACCGCCTGTCAGCTGGCCCACCGACTCCATTTTCTGGGACTGCATCAGCTGGTTTTCGATATTGCGCCGCTCGGTGATATCCGTCAGTACACAGAGGATGCGGGTGTACTCGTCGTGTGCATCACGCTCCATAACGGCTGACATGAGCACATGGAGGTGCTCGCCGTTCTTGGTTTGAATGCCGATTTCTGCGTCGGTGAGCTCGCTGGCGGTCTTTAGGTTATCGAGGGCGTCCTCTTCGCCGCTGAGAAAGGCTGAGATGTCACGGCCCTCGACTTCGGCGCGCTCATATCCGGTTTTAGAGAGCCAGTAGTCGCTGACGCTGAGGAGTTCGCCGTCAGGACTGAGGGAGAGAAGCATCACGGGCGCATTATTGTAGAAGCTGCGATAGCGCTCTTCACTCGACTTCAGCGCACGTTCGCTGGCTTTCTTGTCCGAGATGTCGCGGCCTTCCGCGATCAGACTCGTGATGCGGCCCATTTCGTCCTGAACGGGCTTGAGAGAGAAGTCGATCGGCGCCTTGGCGCCGTCGGCGCCGTTCACTTCGACTTCATAACGCACAAAGGCGCCTTCGCGCGCTTTGTTGAAGGCTTCGATCAGGCGGAGCTTAGTGTCTTCGCCGACTTGCCACCAATGCGTTTCCCAAAACGGACGACCAATAAGCTCTGTGCGCGGTACGCCGGCGAAATT
>JAUIEH010000028.1 GCA_030428405.1 Alphaproteobacteria bacterium | reverse complement strand
CCATCGGCTTTGCGCTCGTGATGCATCACGAAAGCGTCTATACGGAAGACCCCGACCTGCAGCGTGAGTTCATCCGGATCAATCATCCCTCGCAGGAAGGCGATCTGAACCACGCCTTCCGTCTGGCTGATGAAGCCACCGACGAGCCTTCCGAGCTGCTGCATCTGTTGAGCGGCTATGGCCGCTGGCTTGTGATCGAATGCGACCGCTGGCTCGACCAGCACAATCCGCATCGTCTCAGCGCGCTGCCCGCTTAACGACAATCGGGATAAAGCGCATCGCGCCCGGCGATATCGTCAGCACTCAAACCCTGCAGCCAGTAAACAGCGCCCGCCCAGCGTCCGTTTGCGACCGCATGAGCGGGCGCACCGTCCGCAAATCGATAGCGGCCCTGCGGGTTTTCACATCCCGACAAGGACGCATTCTGCAAAGCCGCGCGCGCGATATTGCGTTCAGGCGCATCATCGGGATGCGCCAGACCAAGCGCATGAGCGAATTCATGCATAACGACCGAACCGAGATGAATGCAGGCGCGCGCGCCCGGTTCCGGATCGAGCCTGTAGCAATAATCCGCATTGATCCGAATATCCGCCGCCGTGATGCGGCCGGCCGCACGGCGCCAGAGACCGCCCGCCGTGGAGCGCGGACGCGGCGCGAAGGCGAAATAAACGCGCGTATCGGCGGCGACCGGGTCGGGGTGATATTCGCGCAGCTCTTCTGATGACACAGCGAAGATGTCGATTTCCGCGCCATGACCGCGCCAGGGCGTACGCTCGGGTGCGCGTTCGGCGGCGATCAAGCCGGTTACGTCCGTAAACGACACGACCGCGGAGCGAAACGACCAGCGCCGCGCCGCCTCCGCGATATGCGCGCGCACGTCCTCGCAATCACTCGCATCCACCACGTCGAGCAGGCACACGCTGTCATCGACGGCGTATTCGACCCCGCCGCCAAGCCCGCGCCCGCCGCCTTCAACGAGCGCGCGCTGATTGGCGTCCCAGCGCGCAGCCGCAGCGACTTGTTCGTCGGGCGATTGTGCGTCATCCGCCTCCAACACGAAGGCGTGCGCCGGTGCCGCCAGTGAGGCGACCAACAGCCCGAGCAATCCGAAATGAGGCGCACGCGTCCGCATGCGCGCGCACGATTCACGGCCCGGACCGTTGAGGCCCTGTTAACTGCGTTTGCTCCTGAGGCTTTTGCTCTTCCGCCCGTTCGCCTCAGGCCGCGCTCACGCGTTCCAGCGTGCGCGCGATGAAGGCGAAGTCATTGCGCGCATCGGCGGGATGTTCCGCGCGCGCCGTTTCGCGCCAGAGCGCTTCATCGAAGTCGGGGAAGCGCGCATCGCCCTCCACCTCGGCGTCGACCTCGGTGAGGTAGAGCGTGTCAGCGCGTTCGATCGTGAGCCGGTAGAGCGCCTCGCCGCCGATGACGACCGCCTCCTCGACGCCCGCCGCGCGCGCAATATCGTCGGCGCGCGCGAGCATGTCGTCGAGCGCAGTGAACACCTCCGCCCCCGGCGCGGTGAAGTCCGGATTGCGGGACAAAACGAGATGCGGCCGGCCCGGCAACAGACCGGGCAGCGACGCCCAGGTCTTGCGCCCCATCAACATCGGTTTGCCCATCGTCACGCGCTTGAAGTGCTGTAAATCCGCCGACAGACGCCAGGGCAGATCGCCGTCGCGGCCAATGACGCCGTTGCGCGCGCGCGCAACGATCAGCGCAAGTTTGACGCGTCCGGCTTCACGATCCGTGTTCGACGTGCTCATCTGTCCTCATCATATCCGTACGTTCACCGCCTTGGGGCAAGCTTCAATATGACCGACGCCACGCCCGCCGCGGATAACAAACGGCTGACCTTTGCGCGGGTATTCTGGCCCAGCGCTTATGTCGCGCTCATCCCCTTCGTCAATTGGTCGTTCACCTGGGCGCCGAACTGGACGCTGTTCGGCGACGTCACGTTTAATCCGGTGACGGTGGTCACAGGGCTCGTGCTGGTCTTCCGCGACTTCGCTCAGCGACAGATCGGCCATTACGTGCTGATCGCCATGGCCATCGCGCTGGTTTTGTCCGTATGGGTCGCAGGCCCTCAAATCGCGCTCGCGTCCGGCATCGCCTTCGCCATTTCCGAGCTTGTCGATTGGGCGCTGTTCACCTTCACGCGCATGCGCCTGTCCTCGCGCATCATGTTGTCGAGCCTGATCGCCGCGCCGCTCGATTCGCTGGTCTTTCTTTACGGCGCCGAATTCGTGCGCGCGGGCTCCTTCACGCTCGCCAACACGGTGATGTCCATCATCGGCAAGCTTTCCGGCGCCGTCGTCGTCTCCGCCATCGTGCGCGTCACAGAGCGCGAGAGCGCGGATCAGCAGACCGCCTAGACAGCCACCTTGCCGGCAATATGCGGGTGCGGATCGTAATCGACGAGCTTGAAATCGTCATAGGTGAAATCGAACAGATCCGTGACGTCAGGGTTCAGCTCGAGCTTCGGCAAGGGGCGCGGGTCACGCGACAATTGCTCGCGCGCCTGCTCGAGATGGTTTGAATACAGATGAGCATCGCCGAATGCATGCACGAACTCGCCAGGCTCCAACCCGCAGGCCTGCGCGATCATGTGGGTCAGGAGCGCATAGCTCGCAATATTGAACGGCACGCCTAAAAAGACGTCTGCGGAACGTTGATAAAGCTGGCAGTGCAAACGTCCGTCGAGAACCGCGAACTGGAACAGGCAGTGACAGGGCGGCAAAGCCATATTGGGCACGTCGGCCGGGTTCCAGGCTGAGACGACGAGGCGCCGGCTGTCGGGATTGCGTTTGATCTCGTCGATCACCCAGGCGATCTGATCGATGGTCCGCCCGTCCGGCGCAGCCCATGAGCGCCACTGCTTGCCGTAGACGGGGCCAAGCTCGCCGTTTTCGTCGGCCCACTCATTCCAGATCGAAACGCCGTTTTCCTGCAGCCAGCGCACATTGGTGTCGCCGCGCAGAAACCATAAAAGCTCCACCGCGATCGATTTGAAGTGGAGCTTTTTCGTCGTGACCATCGGAAAGCCGTGGGCGAGATCGAAGCGCATTTGCCGGCCGAATACCGATTGCGAGCCAACGCCAGTGCGGTCCGCGCGCGCGACGCCGTTTTCCAAGACGTCGGCCATCAGATCGAGATATTGGCGCATGGCGCGCGTTTCCTTCGGAACATTCGATTCGCTGGAGCCATCTTAACAGCTTGCGCGCGGACGGGGGCCTATGCGCACAGGCGCGCGCAGGGCTAGGATCGCGGCCAAGGTCACAAGCCGCTGACAGCGGCGCGCGTTGGGGACAAGCCGCTCATGATCCGCACAATTCTCGCCTTCATCGCCATTTTGCTCATCGTCGCGGTGATCGGCTTTTTCGCGCTCGGTCCGGGCATGGTGGAAAACGGCCAGAACCAGGTCGTGCGGCCGGATACGCCGTATGCGCCGAGCGAAGCGGCGATCGCGTTGCATGAAGACCTGTTCGTCGCCGACCTGCACGCCGACACTTTGTTGTGGGCGCGCTCCGCCGCCCGCCGCTCCGATCGCGGCCATGTGGATCTGCCGCGCATGCGCGAAGGCGGCATGGCGCTGCAGGTGTTTTCCGCCGTCACGCTCTCGCCATCCGGTCTGAACTATGACTCCAACACGCCGGACAGCGACGACCTCGTCTTGCTCACCTTCGCGCAGCGCTGGCCGCCCGCCACCTGGAACAGCCCCTATGCGCGCGCACTGCATCAGGCCGTGCGGCTCTCCCAGCTCGCAAGCCAGGAGACCGATTTCGCTCTCATCCGCACGCGCAGCGATCTTCAAACCCTGCTCGACCGGCGCGCGCGCGGCGAGAACGTGATGGGCGGCGTGCTCGCCATTGAG
Source organism: Alphaproteobacteria bacterium (assembly GCA_030428405.1). Taxonomy (GTDB): domain Bacteria; phylum Pseudomonadota; class Alphaproteobacteria; order Caulobacterales; family Maricaulaceae; genus JAUIEH01. Next base: position 9,011 of record JAUIEH010000028.1, on the reverse strand, counting down.
GGCCTGCACGCCATGGAAGGCGAGATGGCCAATCTCGACGGGCTCGAAGCGGCCGGCTACCGGATCATGGGGCTGCAGCATTTCTTCGATAACCGCCTCGGCGGCTCGCTGCACGGGACCGGCCAGGGCGGGCTGACCGAATTCGGGCGCGAAGTCGTGGCCGAAATGGAGGCGCGTTCGATCATCGTCGATGTCGCCCACTCCTCGTCCGCCACCGTCGAGGACGTGCTCGACATGACGAGCCGCCCGATCTTGGTGTCGCACACGGGCTTTGCGGGCAATTGCGAGACCGCGCGCAATATCTCCGACGACCTCATGACGCGCATCGCCGAGGCTGGCGGGCTTATCGGCGTGGGCTATTGGGACGCCGCCGTGTGCGACATCTCCGCAGCCGGCGTCGCCGCCGCCATCGCCTATGGCGTCGAGCTCGTCGGCGCAGATCATGTCGCGCTCGGTTCTGATTTCGACGGCGCGGTGACGACGAGCTTTGACGCCTCGCAACTCGCCGCGCTCACCGATGCGCTCCTGGCCGAAGGTCTGAGCGAGGACGACATTGCGCGGGTCATGGGCGGCAATATCCGCGACTTCCTCCTGGAGAACCTGCCCATTGACTGAGGCCGCCGCCAGCTCCGGCGCCCGCTGCGCCAATTGCGACACGCCGCTCGCGGGCGATTATTGCGCGCAGTGCGGTCAGTCGGTTGTGGCCACCAATCGCACAGTCATTTCGCTCGCCGCCGATTTCGCCGACGACGCCTTTGACTGGGACGGCCGGCTGTTGCGCACCATGCGCACGCTCTATCTGCGCCCGGGCAAGGTTGCGCGCGATTATGTCGACGGAAGGCGGGCGCGCTACACCCCGCCGATCCGGCTCTATCTGCTCGCGAGCCTGTTGTTCTTCGTTGTCGTCGCTCTTCTCGACATCCGCTTCATCGGCGTCGAGTACGATATTCCCGATGACGGTCCGGTCACGGCCGATAGCGTCTACATAGATGTCCAACTGTTTGCGCAGGGCGACATCCCACCGCCGCGCCCGCTCACCGCCGAAGAGCGCGCGAGCTTTGACGCCTCCATCGCGGACACGTCCGATCCGGCGCGATATTTGTTCGGCTTCATGCTCGACGCCGTCGAGGACCCCGCCGGCGTCGAGGCAGCCGCAGCGCGCGGCGCGGCCAATGCGCTTCTGGTCGTGGTCGCGGCCTTCGTTCTCATCACCGCGCTTTTGCATCCGCGCCGGCGCTTCATCGAGCATATCGTCCACGGATTATACTTTCACGCCGCACATCTTCCCGCCTCCGCACTCTTGCTGACTGCGATACATTTTGCAGAGCGTTCCGGGGTGAGCGGATTGCCGGTGGCGCTGGCCATATCTGGCATCGTCGTGCTCGGCGCATTCATGGTGGCGATCGACAAGCGGTTTTACGGCACGAGCTGGCTCGGCCTGCTCTGGCGCGCCCCGCTTCTGCTCATCCTCTATGTCGCTGCGCAATCCTTCATCGCCGTCGGGCTTACGCTGCTCGCGGTGATTTAGACCGCGCCTGCTCAGACGTCATATTTCTCGCGCATGTGAGCGACCGAACGCGCGACAAGCTCTTCCAGCACCTCCATGTCGAGGTCGGCGAGCTTGTTGACGTAAAGACAGGACTTGCCGGTCTTGTGCTTGCCGAGCTTTTTCAACAGGGCGTCATAGGCTGAAAATCCAGCGATGATGTAGAGGACGAGATTGGCCTTGCGCGGGGCAAACCCCACCAGCATGAAATCGCCTTCCCGGCCGCTTTCATATTTGTAGTGATATTCGCCGAAACCAACGATGGAAGAGCCCCACATCACGGCGGGCTCGCCGGTGACGCGCTCCATCAGCGCCTTGACCGCTTTGGCGTCCTCGCGCCGCGTCTCGTTTTCAACGGCGTCGAGATAGTCGTCCACGGCCGCGCCGGTCGGGCGGGTCTTGTTCTGGCTCATGATTTCCTCCCTTGAGGCCCGCAATTCAGCGCCATTTCACCGCTCACCTTTCGTTCAGGCGCGACGCGCCATATATTCAACCTGTTCGCTTCGGCGGACTATGGCGGTAGATGCGCGTGTAATAACCGGACCGGACCCGGGGGCGGTACCCGGCGGCTCCACCAAATATCCTGCGTTGGCGGGACATGGGGCCGAAATAGGATCGACGGACGGCTAAAGACGTTAGCGGCCGCTCGCATGGGCAGCGTTAAAAGCCCGCTAGCAATAGTTGCCAACGACAACGTTGCTGAAGGTCGTGAGCTCCTCGCTGCGTAAGCGGCGCGGGTTTGACCGCACTTAAGTCCTAGGCTCTTAGCACGCCTAGGCGGGGCTCGGGGGCGCCTGGCAACAGAAGCCCCCACTTTTCCTCCGCATACCGAGCACTCGAAACGTGCGTCGCCCGCGCAGCTATTTGCGAACCAGGCGCTGCGCCTGCGCCACGCCGCCTTATGCGCGCTCGCAATCGTAGCGCCGGTATCGACCGCACATGACGCAGCAGCGCTACAATCAGCTCAGCGACAGGCCGACGGCGTCGCGATAGTCCTTGAACGTATCAGCGATGACATCGCCTGAAAGGCCGAGTTCCTCGAGCGAATATTTGTGATCGCCCGCCGCACTGTGCGGGTTTTGATCAAGATAGGCCAACATGCGCGCAGGATGTTCCTCCGTAAACGGCAAGTCGAAATGCTCATAGATCGCAGCGACGGTTCCGGTGGGATCGCGCATCAGGTCCTGATAATGAAGATCGAAATACTGCTCGGGGCCGAGCAATTCGCGCGCGACCAGCGCCTCATCCATCCAGCGGCGCAAAAACCGCACGCAAGACTGGGCCGAACCCTTGCGGTCCATCGGCCGGTTTACGGCTCTCACTATGCCGGTGACGCTGGCGTTCGAGGCGATGGTCTGCACGACGGGACGATGCGTCCAGATGATGCAGGCGTCGGGATATTGTTCGATCAGAGCGCGCAAATGCTTCATGTGCTCGGGCGCCTTCAACACCCAGCGCCCGGACGCGGGGCGTCCGACCTGCAGGTGCTGCAGGCATTTCCGGTGGAAATCCATGCATGTCCGGGCGTAGTCGTGATCGAACAGCAGGTCCTCATAGGACTGGTCCGCGCCGAAATAGGCCCAGTTGAACACGCTCGCGAACGTCATCTCGAGCAAATGTCCGCATTCGGCCTGAACGTGGACGCCTTGCGTCTTGTAATATGGGTGCTGGGCGGCGACGAGCGGGCTCTCCTCGATCATCTTCTCGAGTTCGGCCGACACGATCGCGATGCGCGGATCATCGCGACCAGCGAGCCCCGGCGGCGGCGTCGAGGGCAGTTCGCATTCCCAATAGCGCGGGACGAGCGCGTCAGGGTCCTCGGCCAGAAGGCCGTGGATAAGCGTCGAGCCCGTGCGCGCAAGACCAAGCACGATGATTGGACGCTCAATTTTCTGTTCACTGATGTCTTCGTAGCGTTTCCGATCCTCGACCAGCATCAGCCTGTTCGACAAAAGACGGATCAGCTTGCTGCGGATCTTGGTTCGCGCCTCATCTGAAAGAACGCGATCGTTGACGATCGAATGCACCTGGATTTCCAGCGCGCGCCGGAACGTGGAGAGTCCCCATCCTTGCGCCTCGCCCCAGTCGGAAAGCTGCGCGGCGCTTTTCGCCTCTTCGAGCAAGCCGTCAACATCGAAATCCACGTATCATTCCTCCCGCGACGTCGTTCTCGTTCAGATCAATAATGAAAGCGCTTCAGGCCCTGACGGCGGCGCTCGCGCAGCTGCTCAGCGCGCTCTTGCGGCGTGACGACAGGCGTTGAAGCCGGCAAATGGCGGCGCAGTTCGCGCGCCGGAATCTTTTTCACAGTCGGAAGAACGGCCGATTTCGCGCCGTACCAGCGGAAGATGACATAGCCGAAGAGATTGCCGATCGGGTCGAGCCAGTTGGGCACGCCGGGATCCTCAAGGCTGATCACGGCGCGGAACTTGCCGTCCTCGTCAATCTGCGCCTGCTTGCCGTTGATGCTGCTCTGGTGACTGATGAAATCGGTCGCCATCATCCAGCTGTCCGCCGCCATGACGCCCCAATATTTCGGATCGGGAATGTCGGTCTCGATGACAAGCGCTTCATCGGGCTGGATGTCGAACAGCGCCTGGACATAGTCCGCAATCGGATTGGTGCCGTGACGCGGCGCGAGATTGACAACGTGAAAGGCGTTTTTGCCGACGGCGTCCAGAATGCGGTTGGTCACGTCGATGGAGAAGCGCTCGATGATGACGCGCATCAAACGCGCCGCGCCGTCGAGACGCCTGGCCATCTGATCATCGTCGAACCGGAAAATGCGCGCGGGCGCATCATCTATGGCCTCGATATGGATTTCGAGCGTCTCTTCGCGCGCCCAGTCGTAAATCAGTTCGCGCAGATGCAGGACATTATTGGGCGATGACGCATCGAGCCGGATCCAAGGGCCGTCATGAGGCTGTGCGCTGGCGATGATTTCAAAGGTTGAATCCGCGCCGACGCCCCAGTCGTCGAAATCATAGACGCCCAGATGGGTGACGTCCTCATAGGGCTCGGTCATGTAGCGCCCATAGGCGGTGAACTCGAGCCAGGCGCTGGATTTTCGTCGCCCCCAGATGCGATAGCTGCGCGCGCCGTCCACGAAGGCGTAGCGCGTGACGAAGTCCGGCGTCTTGAGCCCCCAATTATAGACCATCGGCTCGCAATAGAGATGGTCGTAAAACACCGGAAAGTCCTGACGCGGCGCAACGGAGAGATTGTAGCCCACCGCCATCACTTGCGAGAGCAAGACATGGGCGGAGGCCTGCGCATGGGGATGGTCCATCCACGCCTGCTCGAACATCAGCCTCTGCAAGGCTGCAATTTCATCGAAATAGCGCCGCCAGGCCTGCGCCATCTTGGGCGAGAGATTGGGACTGAGCTCGACGGGCATCCAACACCAATGACGCTCGATCGGCGCCGGCTGCAAATCACCGCCCTGATAAGCGACGGCGCTATCAGGCTGCCGAGCCGCCGCGCCTGTGACAAGGATGGGGCCGCCCCGCATCAGGTCTGATCACATGCGCGATCAGCGGCCCGGCGCATTGCCGGTGAGCGCGACGGAGGCGCGTCGCGCGTGAAGCATCAGGCCTGCGCCGACATCCCCGCCGGCGCGCCGGTCGGGGTATACGGATTATCCGTCGCCCGAAAGCGGCGGTCGCGGGGCGTTCGTCAATCGCTTGAGCCGGCTTGGCGCCGGCGGGTAAGGCGATTCACGACCGCCCCGCGCATGACGATTTTTGCACTTCTCTCCAGGCGACGCCGGTACGGGTCCGCTGGTCTGCACGGCGCTCGCACGCCGCTAAGGCCCTGGGCGCGGTCTGCCTGCCGACGGGGTCATAGTGCCCCGCCCCCTGGATGAGCGCCCTCCGAGCGCCTTGCGTTCCGGTTCGCAAAGCCCGCGGCGCGCCGCCCCCGCCCGCCCGCGCCCGGAAGCCGCAAGCCCGCCGATGAGCGGAGACGCGGGTGAGTATGGGGGTGACCGGCGGGGGTGGGGATAAGCGGAGGTGCTGAACCGCCGTCCACCTCACTGTCGCGATGATGGTCAAGTGATCGAAGGACATCCCACGCCCCCGCCTTACCTCCCGTGCGCCATCGGCCTATGCTCGGCGCAAATAGCTGGGGAGGCACACAGACATGTCGCCAATTTTTTCACTTCAATCAGACCTGAAAATCGCGCTCGGGATCATTGCGATCGTAGCGTTTGGCCATGCAATTTCGACCGGGCTCTGGACCGTAAAAGCCATCGGCCCGCGCGAAGCGCTGGGCAATCGTAACGCAGCGCCCGCCGAGGCCGCCTGGGGGCTGCGCCTGCGCAAGGCCTGGCGCAATTTCCTTGAGAACCTCGCAATCTTTTTCGCGCTCGTGCTCGCAGCCATGGCGGGCGGGGTTTCCGAGGCGGGCGTGGGCGTCGGCGCGTTGTTGTTCGCGGTGGCGCGTGCGGTCTATCTGCCGATTTACGCCATCGGCGTGCCGGTCATACGCACGCTCGCCTGGGCGGCCGGCGCGGTCGGTCTGGTGATGATGGCGCTGGCGATATTCGCCTGAGCGCTTAAAGGCCGTCGCACGCGCCGGGTTCAGTTCCGCCGTGTAATGAAGAGCGGCATGCCGCCTTCCGGCCGCATGGTGATGCGCAGGACGGGCCAGATGCGGTGCTCCGGGTCCGGAGCAATGCGGAAATCGCGCATCAGGCTCGCCAATATGATCTGCGCCTCGGCCATGGCGAATGTCGCGCCGATGCAGATGCGCGGGCCCGCGCTGAACGGCACATACTGAAATCTGTGCCGGCCTTCGCTGCGCGCAGGCGAGAACCGGTCGGGTTCGAATGTTTCGGGCTCGGACCACCAGCGCTCGTGGCGGTGCAAGGGATAAACGCCAAGCAGAACTTGCGCGCCCTTCTCGACCTTCAGGCCACTGACGACAGTATCCTCGAGCGCATTGCGCCCCATGGCGGCGACAGGCGGATAAAGCCGCATGGATTCCTGGATGACCTGCTTGGTGAAGACGAGCTTGTCGACATCGTCCGGCCCGGCGTCGCGGTCGCCCAATACGGCGCGCGCCTCTTCGGCCACGCGGGTTTGCGCCGCCTCATCGCAGGCTAAGAGATAAAGCGCCCAAGTGAGCGCGAGCGCGGTCGTTTCATGGCCCGCGTCCACGATGGTGAGCACATTGTCGACGAGTTCGGCGTCGCTCATCGCGCGCGCGGTGTCGGGGTCTTGCGCCGCGAACAACAAGTCTAAGAGGTCGGGCGGGTCGCCGGGCCCGCGCGCGCGGCGCTCGGAGACGACGCGCCTGGCCTCCTTGCGCAGATAGCGCAGCGCCGCAAAACCCATCGGATAGCGCGGCCGCGGCGCCCAGGCCGGCACGCGCAAAACATCAAACCAGCTCAAGCGGCCGTAAGTGTCGAGATAGCGCGTGACCGCTGCGCCGAAGCGCTCGAGATCGAAGCCGCTCTCGCCCGAGAGCATGGACTCACAAATGGCCTTCAAGGTCGCGCGCTGCATGTCGGCGGCGACATCGCGCCGGGCGCCGTCGGCGAGCGCTGACCACTCCGCCGCAGTCGCGCGGGCCGCCTCCGCAAAGACGGGCGCGAAGGCGAGCACGCGGCGCGGGGAAAACTCAGGCGCGGCCGCACGTCGCTGCCAGCGCCAATGTGCGCCCTCCGACGTCAACAACCCCTCGCCCAGAACCGGGGCCAACATGCGGTGCTCGATGAAATTCTTCGGAAAATTGTCGGCCTCGGCGCGCAAGACGGTCTCGAAGCCGTCGGGATCGGCGAGCCAGACAATCTGTTTGCCGCCGTGATGGGCCGTCAGATATGGCTCGCGAAACAGCGCGCGCGGCATGGCTTCGATGGGATTGCGCAAGAGCGCACGGATGGCGTCGACGCCTTCCAGAACATCATCAGGCGCGGGCACGGTGGGCGCTCGGAAGCCAGACGCAGTCTCGGTCATGGTCATGTTTTTCTTCTACGCGCCCATTGCGTCGGAAGCATGTCTTTGTGAACAAGGCCCGCGTTCGAACGCGCGCTGCGCGAGGTTCGCGGGGAACCCATCGACAAGCTCAGCGCTTGCTCTCACAATAGCTGAGCGGCTTATCCGCAAAGAGGCGCGTGCTCTCACTCATGGCCGAAGACATTATTGGCTACCGACATCTGGCGCAGGAAGCGCTGCGCGACGTCGTTCGCCAAGCGCTCAAGATCGCCGTAAGCGACGGTCTGCCCGGTGCGCATCATTTCTATCTCACCTTCGATACGCGCCTGCCCGGCGTGGATATCGACGCAGATCTGCGCCGCCAGTTTCCCGAGCAGATGACCATCGTGCTCGAGCACCAGTTCTGGGACCTGGACGTCGATCAGGAAGGCTTCGAGGTGACGCTGAAATTCAGCGGCATACCGAAATATCTGCGCGTGCCGTTTTCTGCGCTGATCGGCTTTCACGACCCATCGGTGGATTTCGTGCTGCGCTTTGAGCCAGCCGATGAGGGCGGCGCGCCGCCTCGCCTGGAGCCGGGCGAAGACGACGGCGAGGGTGACGACGCTCCGCCCAAGTCAGGCACGGTCGTCAGCCTGGATGCGTTCCGGAAAAAATCCGACTGAACGACGCCGCTGCGCGCGCATGGTCGCCGGTTCCGGTCCCTAAATTTTTTTGTTCTCCCGGCGCACCCAAAGCGTGGACGAGCGTGCGCCGTAGCCTTTTTTTCTGTTACTTTTCAATATATTAAGAAAGCTCCAACGCGTGAAATAAAACGAGAACAAATTTGTTGATCCCGCGTTAAGTTTGTGGTTTGTTCTCTCCACGTTCTGAGACGGGAGACGCGACATGGCCGCCACGATTGAAAGCATTTCTCTTGCAATGACCTGCTCGGTCTGCGGCGGCTCGCGCCTGGAGATCGACGCGCCCGCCAATGACGAGGCGCTCACCCATTGCAGCGATTGCGGTGAGACGCTCGGCGCCTGGTCCGAGGTCAAGGAACAAGCCCGCGCCGCGATGTTTGACGCGATGCGCGATGATTTCGCCGGCCTGCGCCCGATGCGCACGAGCCCGGCTCACAATCACGGCCCCGCCACACACGCAGCGCCCGCGCAAATCATGTAAGCGCCGCGCGCGCTCGAGCGGTTCGCTCGCTTTCACAAAACGCCGGCCCCGCGCGTCGCCCTAGCCCGTCGACGCCGTGGCTCATACGCCCGCCCGCTCCTCCCCATAAGCGGGCGGGCGTCCCTTTTGTCCTCCTGGCCGCCCGCTCCTCCCCATAAGCGGGCGGGCGTCCCTTTTGTCCTCCTGGCCGCCCGCTCCTCCTCGCATGCGGGCGGGCGTCCGCTTCGCGGACAATCTGAACACGCATGATTGCGCATCTGCGCCGGCGGCCGCGTGCGCGACGTCGCATCGCAGGGCGTGTTTGATCCGTTGCGCTTCGCATCTGCGCGCGCGCCATGCTAGGACGCGGCCCAACGCCTTCAGTC
>JAUIEH010000502.1 GCA_030428405.1 Alphaproteobacteria bacterium | reverse complement strand
ACCAGGCCGAAGCGCGGCGCCATTTCGAATCCGCCTGCGATGCTGGCTATGCGGACGGATGTCGCAATCTGGGACTGGTCTATTTCAACGCCATCGGCGTCGAAGCTGACGAAAACCGCGCCTTTGAGCTTGTGCGGCGGGCTTGCGATCTGCGTCATCCTTTGTCCTGCGACACGCTCTCATATTTTTACGGCGCAGGCGTCGGCGCGCCGCAGGATCTCGACGAATCTTTGCGCCTGATGCGTTATGCGTGCACTGAAGGCATCATCACGAGCTGCCACAATCTCGGCGTCGTCTATCAGGGCGAACAAGCGCTCGAGCGCGATGTCGTCCAGTCCGCGCGCTTTCACGCCATGGCTTGCGATCTCGGCGGCGCCGGCAATTGCAATATCGCCGCCTGGCTTTATGCAACGTCAACGGATGAAGCCGCACGCAATGGCGCTGAGGCCGTCCGCCTCGCCCGCGCCGCCGTCGACGCCGAGCCCTTGAACATGGAATATCGCGACACGCTCGCTGCGGCTTACGCTGAAGCAGGAGACTTCGAATCCGCGATCCGCGAGCAGAGCGTCATCGTTGAAGCCAGTCGCGGCGCGCGCCCGGAGTTTCAGGCACGCCTTTCTTTTTATCTGGCGGGCCGCCCTTTTCGCGAGGACTGAGGCGGCCAGCCTAGCTTCCGCCCGCTGCAGCGCGCTCAAAACTCGGCGCATATTGCAGCTCGCCCGCCAGCGTCTTCTCGCCAAGGGCGAGCTGCTGCACATATTGCACGGGCACGCCCTTATAGGTCAGCGCGGCGCTGCTCTTAAAACCGAAGCGGCCGTAATAGGCCGGATCGCCGATGAGCACGCAGCCGCCGGCGCCGCGTTCGCGCAATCGCTTGAGCCCCTCGCGGATCAGCGCGCCGCCAAGGCCGCGGCTCTGACGCGCGGGCGCGACCGAGATTGGTCCGAGCCCGAACCAACCGCTCTCCGCGCCGTCGATGAGCACTCTCGAAAATGTCGCTTGCGCAACGAGATCGCCGTTCTCAACGCCGATCAGGGACAAAGCCAGCTCGCCCGCGTCGCGCAAGGCGTCGATGATCGCAGGCTCGGTTCCGTCCGCGCGGGCCGCTTCAGCGAATGCGGCCTCCGTCAGTGCGCGGATGGCACCCTCGTCGCCGGGGCGCTCTTCCCTGATTTGCAGATCATCGCTCATCAGCGAGCGTGTCGCCGCTCAAGTCGCCGAGGTCAAGAGGCTGCCGCGCTCCAAGAGCTCATAGCCAGCCGCACCGCCAAACATGGCCGCAACGAAGCCGAGCAACTCCGGCCCGCCAAAGCCGAGCGCCGCGATCGCCGGGCCCGGGCATAAGCCGACCGCGCCCCAGCCCAACCCGAACAGGCCCGCGCCGAGCATCAGCCGCGCATTCACTTCACCGGAATCCGGAGGCGGAAACGCGCGCGCAAAGATGGGTCGCTCGCGCATCCAAACCAGCCGATAGCCGATGGCGGTGACAGCGATCGCTGCGGCCAGCGCAAGGCCGAGCGAGCCGTCCCACCCCTCAACGAGCGTCAGAAATGACAGGATCTTCGCCGGGTTGGTGAGTTGCGCCACGGTCAGGCCGATGCCGAATACGGCGCCGGCCATCGCTGCAGAAATCAGCCTGAACATCATCCCGCTCCCGCAAGTCTCAGCAAAGTCGCAACGCCCATGCCCACGCCCAGAAAGACGCCGAGGGCGGCGAACGAGCGCGGCGAAAGGCGTGAAACGCCGCACACGCCATGGCCGCTTGTGCAGCCCGCAGCGAGCCGCGCGCCAAAGCCTATCGCCGCCCCGCCGAACACAATCGCCGGCCAACTCGCCGTCATTTCAAAATCGGGCCGGCCTGCAAAAACGGCATAGAGCAACGGCCCGCCGATAAGGCCGGCGAGAAACGCCGCCCGCCAAAGCCGGTCGCCGTGCTCCGCGAATATTGCGCCCGAGAACATGCCGCAAATCCCGGCGATGCGGCCGAGCGCTCCCATAAGCATCACGGCCGCGAGCCCGATCAAGGCGCCGCCGGCCAATGCGGTCATGGGGGTGAATTCCGTCATGGCTTCACGTTTCCCCGTCCAATCAGATTTATATTTGACATTATCGTATAATGTATTTTATGCAATCAAACCCGTGCAGACGAGGCGAAATGACACACGAGTCAGCAAACCCGATCTCTGAAGCGCCTCCGGCGCATGGCGCGACGGCCTGGCTCGACGCGCCGGCGCCTGATTTTGAAGCGCGCGCGACCACGGGG
>JAUIEH010000501.1 GCA_030428405.1 Alphaproteobacteria bacterium | reverse complement strand
CGACTTTGAGCGCAACATCGCCGCCCAGCGATCGCTCAAGATGACCGAGCGCGAATATGAGGTGCTGGCGCTGGTCGCCTCGGGCCGCTCGAACAAGGAGATCGCGCGCAAGCTCGCCGTCTCGCCCAACACGGTCAAAACGCATCTCTCCAATCTCTTCGCCAAACTCGAAGTCAAGAACCGCACCCAGGCCGTGGACGCAGCGCGTCGTTTGTCTCTCATCCCCTAGCCTTCGTTCTTTTGGCTTAGAATTCAGCAACTCACCCATTTGGGCGATGGCGCGAGCGGGCCGCGGCGGCGCCAATGCCGCGTGTTTGAAACCGTAATCTGGGACGCGCAAATGTTGAGAATTGCACTCATCTATGGCGGCGCTTCGGGCGCCCTCATTCTCTTCGCCATGGTCGGCGTCAATCTCGCCTCGGGCGGGACCGGCGCGCCCATGTCGCAAGCCGCCGGCTATCTGATCATGCTGGTCGCGCTCAGCTCGATCTTTCTTGGCGTCAAGCGCTATCGCGACATCGACCGCGGCGGCGTCATCAAGTTCCTGCCCGCCTTCGGGCTCGGCCTCGCCATCGCAGCCATCGCCGGGGCCGCCTATGTCATCGCCTGGGAGGCGTATCTGGCGATGACCAATCACGCCTTCATCAACGTCTACACGGACGCCCAGATCGCCCAGCAGCGCGAAGCCGGCGTCTCCGGCGACGAACTCGACGCCTTCGTCGCGCGCATGGACGCTCTGCGCGCCCAATACGCCAACCCGCTCTACCGGCTGCCGATGACCTTCACCGAAATCTTTCCGGTCGGTCTTCTCGTCGCGCTGATCTCAGCCGTTCTCCTGCGCAATCCGCGCGTCCTGCCGCGCCAGGCTTGAAGGAGGGCTCCCCCATGTTGGAACGCCAAGTCACCATCGACGTCGCAGCCTCCGCCGAGCACACATTCGACGTCTTCTCCGACCTCGACCGCCTCGCCGACCGCGTCAGCGCCATACAGAGCCTCGAACGCCTGAACGACGCGCCCCTCGGCCTCGGCGCGCAATGGCGCGAAACGCGCGTCATGTTCGGACAAGAAGCGAGCGCCGACATGACCATGTCCGCGTTTGAACGTCCGCATCGCTACGCCTCCACCTCGTCTGGCGCAGGCTTCGAATATCGCAGCAGCCTGTCCTTCGAGCCCGAAGGCGAACGCACGCGCGTCATCTGGACCTTCCTCGCCGCGCCGACCACGCAAGAGGCCGAAGCCATGGTCGACGCCATGTCGGACATGCTCGATCACTCCGTCGAGGCCATGCGCACCGACCTCAACGAGCTGAAACAGGCCGCCGAAAGCGAGGCCGGCTAAGCGCTCGCTTCAAACTGCGCCGAGGGGGTTGAGCGCGCGATCTCAAGCTCCTCGGCGTTCATGTCCGCTTCGATATGCTCGAAGAGCGGCGTGGAGAGATAGCGCTCACCCGTATCCGGCAGCATGCAGAGCACCGTCGATCCTTTGGGTGCAGCCTTGGCGACCTCAATCGCGGTGTGCAGCGTGCCGCCGGCGCTGACGCCGACAAACACGCCTTCCTGCGCAGCCAGCGCGCGCGCCGTCGCCATCGCGCTCGGTCCGTCCACGGTCTTCAGCTCGTCAATATAGCCCGCCTCCGAGGCGTCGCCCGTGATCTTGGGAATGAAGTCCGGCGTCCAGCCCTGGATCGGATGCGGCTCCCAGGCGGGGTGCGAGCCATCCGGCGTGCCGTCGCTCTGGCGCTTTTGCGCTTCACCGGAAGCGAGCAAAGCCGCATTCGCCGGTTCGGAAACGACGATCTTCGTTTCGGGACGCTCTTTACGCAGAACGCGCCCAACGCCGTTCAGCGTGCCGCCAGTGCCATAGCCCGTGACCCAATAATCCAGCCGCTCATTTTCAAAGTCGGCGAGGATTTCTTGCGCGGTCGTGCGTTCATGAATGTCGGGATTGGCTTCGTTTTCAAACTGGCGCGCCCAGAACCAGCCATGCGCCGCCGCCAGCTCGCGCGCTTTCTCGACCATGCCAGTGCCGCGCATCGGCGCCGGCGTCACCACCACTTTCGCGCCAAAAAACCGCATCAGCTTGCGCCGCTCGACAGAAAAGCTCTCCGCCATGGTGATGACCAGCGGATAGCCGCGCTGCGCGCACACGACCGCAAGCCCGATGCCGGTATTGCCGCTGGTCGCTTCGACGACCGTCTGGCCCGGCTTCAGCGCGCCCGCCTTTTCCGCCGCCGAGATGATGCCGAGCGCGAGCCTGTCCTTCACCGA
>JAUIEH010000500.1 GCA_030428405.1 Alphaproteobacteria bacterium | reverse complement strand
GTCGCCGTGGCGGCGGGCATTGCGCTCGCGGCGGCGCGCCGGATTGTCCCGCCCGCGTGAAGCGGCGATACGATTCGCCGCGCATGAGCCGCAAGCGCCGGACTTGCGCGAAGCGTCCCCCGAAGGCGTAGTGACGCCGACAGCGCAATGGGAGTCGTCGCCATGACCACCGCCGCAAACGCCGTCGCCGATGAGGCGGTCCTCACCGAGCGCAAAGCGCGCTTCTCCGAATTCGTGCAGGACTTCCAGATCCGGCTGTGCACAGCGCTCGAAGCGCTCGAAGACGAAGCCGGACCGCCGCTTTACGCCGGACCAGCGGGCCGGTTTGAGCGAACGCCCTGGCGGCGCGGCGACGGCGATGAGGATCTTGGCGGCGGGATCGGCGCGGTCTTGAAAGGCCGACTGTTCGAAAAAGCCGGCGTGCATTTCTCAGAGGTCTATGGCGAGTTCTCGCCGGAGTTCCGCACGCAAATCCCCGGCGCAGAGGAGGACCCGCGCTTTTGGGCGGCCGGCGTCAGCGTCATCATCCACCCGCTCAATCCGCGTATGCCGGCGGCGCATATGAATGTGCGCATGGTCTCCACGACCCGCACCTGGTTTGGCGGCGGCGGCGACCTCACGCCCGTCCTCGATTATCAGCGTAAGTCCGATTATCCCGACGCGGAGGCCTTTCACGGACGCTATCGCGCCGCCTGCGAGGCGCATGACCCGGATTACTATCCCCGCTTCAAGGCGTGGTGCGACGAGTATTTCCACCTCGCCCATCGCGACGAGCCCCGCGGCGTCGGCGGCATTTTCTACGACCATCACGCGACCGACGATTGGGAGGCCGACTTCGCCTTCACGCGCGACGTCGCCGAGGCGTTTCTCGACGCCTACCCCGCCATCGCCGCCAAGCGAATGATCGAGAGCTGGTCGGAAGACGAGCGCGAAGAACAGCTCATCCGCCGCGGCCGCTATGTCGAGTTCAACCTGCTATATGACCGCGGCACCCTGTTCGGCCTCAAGACCGGCGGCAATGTCGCCACGATCCTTTCCTCCATGCCGCCAGTGGTGAAGTGGCCGTGAGGACTTAGACCTCCGCCAACAGCGCATCCTTGCTCTCAGCAAACCCGCTGTCGATCCAGCGCTCTTCCAAGCGCTTCAATGCTTCGCCGAGTTCTGGTCCGGGTTTGAATCCTTTGGCGATGAGGTCTGCGCCTGTGACCGGAAACAAGGGACGCTCCCAGCTTTCCGCGTGCGTGATCGCTTTGCGCCACGCGGGCGAAACGACGCCGTCTTCGGCCGCGTCCGCCGCAGCAAGGCGGGCGGCGTCGAGCCAAGCCTCTTTGCCGGTGCGGTAAAGCGCTTTCTCAAGACCGGCGCCGGCATCAGACGCCACGCCGACGGTTTCGGCTGCGGCCCACGCCGCAAGCCGGTCGCGCTCTGCGTTGGAGACTTTCATGTCGTCGCAGAGCCGGGCTGCATCATCCGCGCGCGGCGATAAGAGTGAGGCGAGCCGCAGCATCGGATCAGGCGCCCAGCCCGCATCGGCTTCCGCGACGAGCAACGCGCTGAAGCGGTCGAGATGAGGCACTTGCCGAACCAGCGCGCGCATGACGCCGGCCGTGTGCATCCAGCGCAGCGCAATCCCTGGCTGCGGCGCGGCTAGAAGCTTTTTCAGCTCCTTCCAGACACGCTCGCGCGACAATCCGCCTAATCCGTCCTTCTGGCGAACGCAGGCTTTGAGCCCCTCCGCGTCAGGGCGACCGCGCCCATACCAGGCGTTGAAGCGGAAGAAGCGCAAGATGCGCAAATAGTCCTCGCGAATGCGCGCATCCGCATCGCCGATGAAAATGACCGCGCCGGCGGCTGCGTCGCGCGCGCCATCAAATGGGTCGAACAAGCGCCCATCCGCGCTGGCGTAGATCGCGTTCAAGCGGAAATCGCGACGCGAGGCGTCCTCGCGCCAGTCCGACGAGAACGCCACGACCGCGCGCCGGCCATCGGTTTCGACATCGCGGCGCAATGTCGTGACTTCGTAGGGCGCGCCGTCGGAAATCGCGGTCACCGTGCCGTGCTCGACGCCAGTCGGAACCGCGCGCAGACCCGCCGCCTCGAGCGCTGCGATGACCGCGTCCGGGCTCAGCACGGTTGCGATGTCGACGTCGTCGACCGGCGCGCCGATCAGCGCGTTGCGCACGCAACCGCCGACAAAGCGCGCCGCTTCGCCGTCAATATTCGCCGGCTTTGCAGCCGCCAGCGCCGCCATCACCGCGCGCGCGCCGGG
>JAUIEH010000499.1 GCA_030428405.1 Alphaproteobacteria bacterium | reverse complement strand
TCGGCGCTGTTGCCTGCCCGCATCGCCGATGTCAGCGCCTTGCCGAAAACGCATAGCGGCAAGCTGTCGGAAACGGCGGCCCGCGATGCGCTGAACGGCGTTGCGGTTCGCAATCGCGATGCGCTGCAAAACCCCGAGAGTCTGGACGAAATCGTCAACCACCCCGCACTGAGCGAAGCCGAAGCCGGGGCGGAGGCTGAGCTCGGTGAGGAACTCCAAGCAGCTCGGTCGCTCGAGGAGATTGAACAGGCGCTCGCGACTTTGTGCGCTCGATCGTTGGCGCTGCCTTCGATTCAGTTGACGGACAACCTGCATCGCGTAGGGGCGGATTCGCTCTCAGCTGTCGACATCGCCATGCAGATTGAAGACCAGCTCGGCATTACGCTGCCATTGCCGGTGTTGTTTTCGGCGCCATCGATTAAGGAGCTCGCCGCCTATATCTTCATTCTGAGCGATTTTGATGAAGAGACCGCGGAACAGGCGGCACCCGCTTGGGCGAGCGATCCTGAGGCGCAGAATGTCGAGATAAGACGGGCCGTGCGCGCCGACATCGAGAAGATCATCGACCATCTGCGCGAAGGTTTCGATCCCGACCTCATCTCGCGGGAGGTGTGGGCGCGCCTGTTCGATGGCCGGTGGTCGGAGACGGAGCCTGAACTTGGTTTTGTGGCCGTCGACGGCGTTGAGGTGATCGGCTTTCTCGCCACCATCAACGCACAACGCCGGATCGACGGCCGCGACGTGAAAATCTGCAATCTGAGCTCATGGTATGTGCGATCGGGCTATCGCGGCATCGGCTCGGCGCTGATCGCAGCCGCGACGAGTAGTCCGAATGTCACCTACACCTCGCTCACACCGATGGATCTGACCCGGCGCGTGCTGCTGGCCATGGGTTTTCAATATCAGAAAAACGAACGGCGCGCCTTTCCGGCGCTGTTTCAGTTTCCGACTCTCTTGCGAGCCGGTGAACCGATTACAACGGAGCCGGACGAAATTCGTGCGATGCTGAACGTCGAGCACGCTAAGATATTTGACGACCACGCCGGATTTGATTGCACGCAGCTGGTCAGCGGAACGGCCGAACGATATTGCTACATCATCGCCAAGCGCAGGCGCTACCAGCGTCCGCTGCCCGTCATTCATGCGCTGAGAATCGAGGTGATGTACTCGCAAATTCTCTATTGCAGCGACTGGTCGCTGCTGGCCGAGAATTTTGAACGCATCAAGCTCGCGCTCATGCGCGCCCAGACGACGCGACTTGTCACGGCGGATGCGCGGCGATTTCCGGGCAAGCGTCCGTTTGGATTTCGCGTGCGCGATCACGCGCTGTTCAGGTCCGCCGATTTGACCAGCGACCAACTCGACGAAATTTATTCCGAGCTCGTCTTATTGCCCGTCTGAGGGCGCCGGCGCCTGTTCCGTTTGAAAGCGCGCGAGTATGTCGGCCGGGTTCAGATTGGGCGGTCCTTCGCCAGCTGATTCAGCATCTCGGATCAACGCCATGATGAGCGCGTTCATCGGCGCAGTTTTGCCGACGCGCTCGGCCAGCCGAACAACCTCGCCCTGAAGATCGTCAATCTCGGTCGGTCTGCGCCGCTCCAGGTCGTTTTGCATGGACGAGCGCGCGTCCTCTGAAATCTTCATGCGCGCAGAAACGACGCGTTTAAACAGCCAGTTCGGCAAACGCATCAGATGCGGCAGAAGCGCGGGCGGAACGCCGCCCATGGCGGAAACGGGCTTGACGCCGGCGGCCTTGAGCGCAGCGAGCGCCTCGGTCTGGCACGCGATCAGGACCTTCCGCCAGTCTGGGTTCATCAGTTCACCCATCAAGGTGTCGCCAGACAGAGCGTTTAGCGCATTGTTCAGGTTCAGCAATACCTTGCCCCACTGAATGGACAAGATGTCGGCGGTCTCGGCCGCAGGCGCGCCGGGGGCGTCGAGCAGACGCGCTGCGCCTTCCGGCGATCCCGCTTCGATGAAAATCGACCCGCCAGTCGCGCGCTTGGCGCGGTTGGGCTCTGGCAGGAGCACATTATAGGCGACCATGCCGGCGCGCACGTCAAAGCCGGGCAGCGCCTCGCGCAATCGCTCGGCGTTGGCGACGCCGTTTTGTAAACTGACGATGATGGCGTCTGATCCGGCATGCATACGGATGGATTTCGCCATCTCATCGGTGTCGCGGCTGCGCACGGCGACATAAATGACCTTCGCCCCATCCATGACAGCTGGGTCGGCGCTCGCCGTAAACCGCGAGGGTGAAGCCTCTACGCGCGCG
>JAUIEH010000498.1 GCA_030428405.1 Alphaproteobacteria bacterium | reverse complement strand
CGTTGACGATCTATCTCGTGAACGGCGTGAAGCTGCAGGGCGTGGTGACCTGGTTTGACAATTTCTGCGTCCTTCTGCGGCGCGACGGTCATTCCCAGCTCGTCTACAAGCACGCCATCTCAACCATCATGCCGACGCAGCCCGTGCAGCTGTTTGAAGGCGAGCGCGACGAAGCCGAGACCGCGGACGCGCCAGCGTGACCGACACGCGCGCCGCTACGCCGCGCGCAATGGTCATTCACCCGGCGCTCTCCGGCGCCGAGTTGCACACGCCGGACATGCGTCTGGAAGAAGCGGTCGGCCTGGCCGAAGCGCTGGGTCTGTCCGTGGAAAGCGCGCAGGTCGCGCCAATCCGCGACATCAAGCCTGCGACGCTGTTGGGCGCCGGCAAGGTCGAGCAGATCGGGCGCGAGGCGAGTGAACAGGATATCGACGTCATCGTCGTCGACGGCGCCGTCACGCCGGTGCAGCAGCGCAATCTCGAGAAAGCCTGGAACGTCAAGGTGCTCGACCGCACCGGGCTGATCCTCGAAATTTTCGGCCTGAGGGCGCGCACCAATGAAGGCCGGCTGCAGGTCGAACTCGCGCGCCTGAATTATGAGCGCTCGCGCCTGGTGCGCACCTGGACCCACCTCGAGCGCCAGCGCGGCGGTCGGGGCTTTCTCGCAGGGCCTGGCGAAACCCAGATCGAAACCGACCGGCGCATGATCGGCGAGCGCATCGCCAAGCTGAAACGCGAACTTCTGGAAGTGCGCCGCACGCGCGGTCTGCACCGGGCCAATCGCAAGCGCACGCCGTTCCCGATGATCGCGCTTGTCGGCTACACCAATGCCGGCAAATCGACCTTGTTCAACCGACTGACCGACGCCGGCGTGCTCGCCAAGGACATGTTGTTCGCCACGCTCGATCCCACGGTGCGGGGCGTGAAGCTGCCCTCAGGCGTGCGCGCCATGTTCGCCGACACGGTCGGCTTCATCTCCGATCTGCCGACGGATCTGGTCGAGGCCTTCAAGGCGACGCTCGAGGAGGTCGGCGAGGCGGATCTGCTCTTGCACGTGCGCGACGTCTCCCATCCCGACACCGCCGCTCAGGCCGCCGATGTCGAGGATATTCTCGAGAAGATCGGCGCAGGCGAAGACGATGACCGCCGACTGATCGAGGTCTGGAACAAGATCGACCTGGTCGAGGAGGATTTGCGCGACGCGCTGATCCTGAGCGCGCGGCGCAAGCGGCGCGACGAGGGCGTGAACTGCCTGCCGGTCTCGGCGCGCACGGGCGACGGCGTCGATGCGCTGCTCGAAGCGATCGACGCGGCCATTCTCGAAGGCGCAGCGCTCTATGTCGCCCATGCCGGGCCGACGGAGGGCCGCGCGCTCGCCTGGCTGCATGAGCATGGCGAGGTGCTGGCCGAACGCGTCGATGCGGAAGGCGCAACGCATCTTCAGGTGCGCCTCAGCGCCATGGCCTCAGGCCGCTTCAGACGCACATTTCCCGGCGTGACGCTGGCTGAGGGAGAGCGCTGGGCGGCGGAATAGACGCTCAGCGCAGCTTAGCTGCGCCTCAGCTATAGCCGCTGACCGTGCCGACAATGGTCTGCGTGATCGCGTCGCGAAAAATAAAGGCGGCCACGATCGCCGCGATCAGGGCGATGCGGAACAGCAGGCTTGCGATGAGACCGCCGAGGACCGCGCCGACCAACATGCCGCCAAGCGCAAAGCCGACAACGGCGGTTTCGCCTTGGGCGAAGAACGAGGCGGCGAAGGCCGAATAAAGACCGCCGGCCACTGCGCCTGCAGCGGCGAAAATCGTACGAAGAACATTACGCGCAGCAGTCACCACGGCGAGACGCGCCCCTTAGCTCACACGCTGCAAGGCGCAGCGCTCTGATCGGAATTGCATCGCCGCTTTTCGCGCATCACGTCAATGCGCGTTCTGCGGCCTTGGCCTCGTTCCACAGCGTTTCCATCTCCTCGAGGCTGGCGTCGTCGGGTGCGCGGCCGGCTTCGGCCAGACGCGCCTCGATGAAGTGGAAGCGGCGCTCGAATTTGGCGTTGGCCGCGCGCAAGGCGGTCTCAGGGTCCGTGCCCAGTTTGCGCGCGAGATTGGCGATGACGAACAGAATGTCGCCAAGCTCCTCATCAATATCGCTCTGCGACTGCGTACGCGCCTCGGCGAGTTCGCCGAGCTCCTCATCAAGCTTTTCGAGCACGCGGTCGGCGTCCGGCCAGTCGAAGCCGACGCGGGCGGCGCGCTTGGTGAGCTTTTCAGCGCGTAAGAGTGCTGGAA
>JAUIEH010000497.1 GCA_030428405.1 Alphaproteobacteria bacterium | reverse complement strand
GATTTGAGTTGGGCCAGAGCGAGCGCGCCGCCCTTTTCGGGGCCGCGCTCGGCGAGATAGCGCAAGGCGACATTGCGCAACGCGCGGCGGCTGGCGCTCTCAGCGTCGGGCGAATATTTTTTATCTGCGGGCAGAGCGTCGCGAATGCCGGCGAATTTTTCGTCGAGCTGTTCTCCGGCCGCCTTCATGAATGCGCTGCGCGCGTTCGCTATGGCGTCGGGATCCACAATGTCGACATGCTGGGCGAGTTCCATCTCGTCGGGTGGAGAAACGGCGAGCGCCATAAAGCCCGGATCGAGCGCGTCGTCGCTCAATATCGCTTCGAATACATCAATGGCGGACGATTGCAGCGTCTTGGCCGTGCTTGCATTTTCGCCGGATGCTGCGGCCACAATGGCGTCACGCACCAGCGTGTGGCACGCCTCCCATCGGTTGAACGTGTCGCTGTCATGGGCGGCGCGGCGTGTGCGCGCGTCCGCCGGCTCATCCATCTTTAGACGAACAGGTGCGGAAAAGCCGCGCAGGGCGGAGACGACGGGTGTTGCGCCGCCGACTTGCGAAAATCGCCAGCTTTGCTCTGGCGCGTCCAGCACGAGAACGCGTTCGTTCGGCACGTCGCGCATGGTTTCGCCATCCAGACGCAAGGGCGTCTCTGCGCCGTCCTTGCTGACAAGGCCGAGCCGCAAGGGGATGGGCGCGGGTCGTTTGACGGGTTGGCCGGGCGTAGGATCGAGCGATTGTCGCGCGGTGATCGTCAGCGTTTCGGTCTTTTTGTCATGCGTCGCGGTAAGTTCGACGCGCGGTGTTCCAGCCTGCTCATACCAGCGCAACATGCCGAAAATGCGCGGGCCGGCTTCGGCGGCGAAGCAGGATAAAAACTCTTCAATAGTTGCGGCCGTACCGTCGAATTGCTCGAAATAGCGGTCCATGCCAGTGCGGAAGCCATCCTCGCCGACCATGGTTTTCAGCATCCGGATGAGTTCGGCGCCCTTCTCGTAGACGGTCGCGGTGTAGAAATTGTCGATCTTGAGATAGGAATCGGGCCGCACGGCGTGGGCGAGCGGGCCGGCGTCTTCCGGGAACTGACGTGCGCGGAGCATTTTGACGTCCTTGATCCGGGCCAGGGCTTCGCCGCGTTCATGCGCCGAAAACTCCTGATCGCGGAAGACAGTCAGGCCTTCCTTCAGGCACAGCTGGAACCAGTCGCGGCAGGTGATGCGATTGCCCGTCCAGTTGTGAAAATATTCGTGCGCCACGACGGATTCGATCAGCTCGAAATCGCCATCGGTCGCCGTCTCTTCGTCCGCCAGCAACACGGAGGAGTTGAAGATGTTGAGGCCCTTGTTCTCCATCGCGCCGAAATTGAAATCGCGCACGGCGACGATCATGAACAGGTCGAGGTCATATTCGCGGCCAAAGGCTTTTTCGTCCCACAGCATGGCGCGCTTGAGCGAGTCCAGCGCCCATTCCGCACGCGGACCATCGCCGGGGTCGACATAGATGACGAGCGGAACGGTCTTTCCCGACATGGTGACGAATTCGTCTTCGATCTTGTCGAACTCGCCGGCGACGAGTGCGAAGAGATAGGCAGGCTTGGGAAAGGGGTCGCGCCAGACCGCGTAGTGGCGACCGTTATCGAGTTTTCCGGACGCCTCGAGATTGCCGTTTGACAACATGGTCGGGAAATCTTCGGCGTCGCCTTCGATCCGCACCGAGTATTTCGCGAGCACGTCGGGACGGTCGAGGAAATAGGTGATCCGGCGAAAGCCCTCGGCTTCGCACTGGCTGAAAATTCGCTCATTGGAAAGATAGATGCCGGAGAGCGCTGAATTCTCGCGCGGCGAGAACGCGGTTTCGATCTCGAGCGTGAACTCGTTCGGCGCATCCTTGATCGTCAGGGAGCCTGGTTCGGTGCTGAGGCGCTTCTTCGCGACCGCGCGGCCATTGATCTTGCAGCTCAAGAGCTCGAGCGCTTCGCCGTCCAGCCGCAGCGGCGCATCCAGCCCGCCGATTCGCCGCACGCGCGAGCGCGCGGTGACGACCGTACGGTCCTTGTCCAGCTGGACCGAAAGGCCGATTTCATCGATCTGGAAGTCGGGCGGGCGATATTCGGCCAAGCGCACGGGGCGCGGCTCGTCAGTGCGCATTGGGGCGGGCTCCTGAAAGCGGAACCCGAGTTCTTGCCAGCGCCGCCGGGCGCAAGCAACCCAGCTTACTCGGCTGCGACGATGGTGTCCTCGCCGGCGTCGAAATCATCAGGTTCGTCATAGACGTGCCGGCGGATCGCTTCGGCCTC
>JAUIEH010000496.1 GCA_030428405.1 Alphaproteobacteria bacterium | reverse complement strand
GTTCGGCTCCTATGTACAGCCGCTGCTGGTGATGACCGCCATTCCGTTCGCCTTTGTCGGCGCCGTCATCGGCCACATGGTCTACGGCATGCCGCTGGCGCTCTTTTCCTTCTTCGGGATCGGGGCGGCGGCCGGCGTCGTCATCAACGATAATCTGGTCATGCTGGATTATGTGAACCGGCTGCGCGCGCAGGGCGTCGGCGCATTCCAAGCGCTGGTCGAAGCCGGCGTCGCCCGCTTCCGGCCGATCCTGCTCACTTCGGTGACGACCTATCTCGGCGTGCTGCCGATGATGTCGGACGCCTCTACGCAGGCCCAGTTCCTCAAGCCGATGGTGGTGGCGCTGGCCTTCGCCGTCTTGTTCGCGCTTCTGCTGACGCTCCTGCTCGTGCCCGCGCTTTACGCCATCGGCACCGACATCAAGCGCTTCTTCGTGTGGGCCTGGAAAGGCGGCCAGTTCGCTCCGATCGGCTCGCGCTATGATCCGCATGCCACCTTTGAGGGCGGCATGGGCGTGGCCGCAATCGGCGACGGCGAAGACGCCGACCAGTTCGGAAACGCCTCGCCGCGCCCGGCCGAATAGCCGCCAGCGCGCCGCAAACGGTGCATTGAAAACGGGCGTCGCGTTCGCGCGGCGCCCGTTTTGTCATTCACAAGGCTGAAGCGCTGCGCACGCGGCGCCTCAGCCTTTAATTCGTCATTCTTGTGAGGCAAAGTTTTCCCCGCATTGCATTGTTGGGGGACAAAAGACATGCGCGCGACACTGGCGGCCCTCGCCGCGTTTCTCACCGTCATGCTGGCTGCGCCGGCAGCCTCAGCCCAGGTCGTTGAAAGCTTCCGCGTCGGCAATTGGGACGTCGAAGCGCATTACAGCAATGGCCGCTTCGCCTTCTGCCTTGCGACGACGGAATATGAATATGGCGACGAGCTCGGCTTCATCGAAGGCGTCGGCGACGACGGCAAATCCTATTTCGGCGTCGCCTGGTTTGCGGCCAATGCGCCGCTCGGCGTCCAGGGTCAGCAATTGCGCATCCAGATGCGCTACGAGAACACCGCCTATCAGTGGATGGACGCTACCTTGATGACGCCGAACCTCGCCGTCATCGCGATTCCCCGCGGCTCGCCTCACCGAGAGCGTCTGATCCGGCGCTATCAGGTCTGGTTCTCGCATAACGGCGCCGAGGTCGGCTTCCGGCTGACGCAAAGCTCCGCAGCCATCCGCGCCATTGGCGAGTGCCGCGCGCGCCACGCACGTTGAGCGGCACGGGGGCGAAGCGCTCGTCGCGTCTGAGCGCAGCAAGTCCGGCTTAACTCTGTTTGGCGGAAATGCGGGCGTTCGCGTTCCGATCGCGCTAGGCAGTCGCGTCAACTTGATCCGGAACCGGCCATGCTGCGTTTTCGCCTCGCCGCGGCGCTCCTGCGCGCCTGCCTTACGCCTCAGCGCCGCACGCGTCGGCGCTATTCGCGTCTGAGCGCGTCGATGGGATCAAGACGCGCCGCCTGACGAGCGGGATAAGCGCCGAACAAGAGCCCGACCAGCGCGGCGAAGGCGAGCGAAACCGCGACGGATTCCGGCTGCACGACCAGCTCCCAGTCGCCGACGCTCGCAAACATCGCCGCCCCGCCGACGCCGATGGCGGCCCCGATCAGCCCGCCCGCCGTCGACAACACCACGGCCTCCAGCGCGAATTGCGCCAGGATGTCGCCGCGCCGCGCGCCCAGCGCCATGCGCAGACCAATCTCGCGCGTGCGCTCCGTCACTGAAACGAGCATGATGTTCATGATGCCGATGCCGCCGACGAGCAGCGAGATCGAGGCGACCGAGCCAAGCAGAATGGTGAAGGTCTGCGTCGTCTGTGCGCGCGAGTCGACAATGGCGGCGAGATTGCGGACGCGGAAATCATCCTCATCGCCGGGACGGATGTCGTGCTGGCGACGCAGCACTTCCTCGACTTCGGCCTCGACGCGCGCAATGTCGTCATCATCGCGCACCTTGATCGTCAGCCTGTGCACCATGTCGGCCTGCCCGCCGCCGCGCCCGACCAGGCGCGAGCGCGCCGTCGTCAGAGGCACGAACATGACGTCGTCCTGGTCCGAGCCGAAAGCGGACTGGCCCTTCTCCTCGACCGTGCCGATGACTTCGAAGGGCGTGCGGTTGATGCGCACGATCTGACCGACCGGGTCGGCGGATCCGAATAATTCACGCGCAATGGTCTGTCCAATGACGACAACCTTGCGGCTGGCGCGCACATCGCTCGCATCGATGAGACGGCCCGAGGCGAGACGCCATTCGCGC
>JAUIEH010000495.1 GCA_030428405.1 Alphaproteobacteria bacterium | reverse complement strand
CGCAAAGCGTAGGGTTTTTGCACTCAAGCCCGGACGCGTTCGGTTCATCAAAAGCGCGCCGCTGATGAGGGGGGAAACATGAAGTCGTATTTATTGTCCGCCGCCTGCACGGCGGCGCTGCTCACCGGCGTTGAAGCAGGCGCTCAAGATACTGATCCGCCAGGCGAAACCGCGGGCGGCCGAGAAGTCATCATGGTCACCGCGCGTAAGCGCGAAGAAGACATTCTCGACGTTCCCGTGGCGATTTCCTCGCTGAGCGCGGAGGATGCAGCACTCCTGTCGCTCGACGGCATCGAGGACTATCTGCGCCAATTGCCGAGCGCCGTGCTCGTCAATGCCGGTCCGGAATATCTCACCGACGTCTCCATCCGCGGCCAGGGCGGCGGACGGGTCGGCTTCTCAGAAACCGCGACCGGGCTTTACCGCAACGGCATCTATATCGCCGGCGGCGGTTTCGGCGGACGCTCGCTGAGCCGGATGGACCTTTTTGACATGCGCCGCATCGAGGTGCTGCGTGGTCCTCAAGGCGCTCTGTTCGGGCGCAACGCTGTCGGCGGCGCCATGAATGTCGTCAGTGCACGACCGGAGTTCGAATTCGGCGGCAATGCGAGCCTCACCTATACCGTCGAGACCGAGCGCACGGATCTGAGCGCCGTCGTCAACATGCCGCTGGCCGAAGACGTCGCAGCCCTGCGCATTGGCGGCTTCCGCTACGATCAGGAAGACGGTTTCCACACAAATATCCGCACGGGAAACACCGTCGACGTTTCTGAACATAGCGGCTTGCGTGGTTCTCTCCTGCTCGCGCCGAGCGACAATCTCGACCTTCTGTTGACGGTCGAACGCTTCAGCTCGACAACGCCGGGCTTCGGCAATATCGGCTACCGGCCGACACGCACCAACGGCACGACGCTCGACCCCGATCCCTATACCCGCGCGATGAGCGATGAGGCCTTTGTCGATATCGACCAGACCAATGTCTTCGCCATTGCGGAGGGTGAGACCTCCTTCGGCACCTGGCGCGGCTCCTTGAGCTGGGCGCAACGCGACGGCGCGCGCGTGAACGAGGACCTCGACCATTTCACCGGCTTTCAGGACCGCGTGATCGCGGGTCAGGAAGTAATCCTGTTCGCTTCGCAATCGGAAGACTTTGAGCGCACCGGCGGCGAGCTCTATTTCGCCTCCGACGACAGCCGGCGTTTCACCTGGTTGTTCGGCGCCGAGTTCCAGACATTCACGAGCGACGTGCTGACGATCAATGCCGGCACGACCACGGTCCCCGGGCTTCGCGCCGCACTGCGCGCCGATGACAGTCTGGAAGAGCTCACCTCTTACGCCGCCTATGCCGCATTCGGCCTACAAGCGACGGACCGTCTCGATCTTGGCTTTGAAATCCGTGTGCAGCGCGACGAAAAAGATTTCATGTTCGATCGCTCGCGCAATCAACCGGATTCACTGACCACGCCGTTTACGGTCAATCTTTCGGAGAGCTGGACCAATGTGACGCCGGTCGCAACGGCCGACTTCGCGCTCAGCGAAGCTCAAACGATCTACGCGCGCGTGGCGACCGGCTACCGCCCCGGCGGATTCAATAACGGCATTCCGGACACGGGGGCCGCGGCTCAGGCGCTGATTCCGTATGATCCGGAATATGCAGTGTCTGGAGAGCTCGGCTGGAAGGCGGAGTTCGGACCGTTCCGCTTCGGCGCAGCGGCGTTCTACACACATACGCAGGACGCCCAGGTGGTCACGGCGGCATCGACAACAAACAACACCTTCATTCTACAGAACGCCGGCGATACAACCGTATACGGCATTGAGCTTGAAGCGGCCGGAACATTCGACCTCGGCCCCGGCACGCTCGGCGTCAATGCCGGGATATCCAGCAATGACGGGGAGTTTGGCGACAACACGATCGTCGTCGTCGCGGGCGTCCAAAACGACATCTCGGGCTTCCGCGTCAATCGAACGCGCGATCTGAATGCGCAGATTTCCGCGAATTATTTCTTCCCGATCACGACAAATCTCGACGCATTCATCTCAGGCTCCGCACAATTTGAACGCGGCGGATTCGAAAACGCGCTCAACCAGCGTGACCTGCCCGACTTCGAGTTGTTCGATGCGCGTGTCGGACTTCGCGCCGAGCATTGGTCGATGTCCGTGTTCGGTCGAAATCTCACCGACGAACGCTACCGCATCCAGACCGTCAGCTCGAATGAGTATTGGAGCCCCGGCAGGGTCTGGGGCGTCAGGCTGGGGACGCGTTTCTAGCCAATCTCTGCACGATTTCTCCCGGACTT
>JAUIEH010000027.1 GCA_030428405.1 Alphaproteobacteria bacterium | reverse complement strand
CCGCATCCCCGTGCATATGATCGAAACGATCAACAAGCTGGTGCGCACCTCGCGCCAGATGCTGCACGAAATCGGACGAGAGCCGACGCCGGAAGAGCTCGCCGAAAAGCTGGCCATGCCGCTCGAGAAGGTCCGTAAGGTGATGAAAATCGCCAAGGAGCCCATCTCGCTCGAAACCCCGATTGGCGATGAAGAAGACAGCCATCTCGGCGACTTCATCGAGGACAAATTCGCAGTCCTGCCGATTGATGCGGCCATTCAGTCAAATCTGCGCGAAACCACGACCCGCGTGCTCGCGAGCCTCACCCCGCGCGAAGAGCGCGTGTTGCGCATGCGCTTCGGCATCGGCATGAACACCGATCACACGCTCGAAGAAGTCGGACAGCAATTCTCCGTCACGCGCGAACGGATTAGGCAAATCGAAGCCAAAGCCCTCCGTAAACTGAAGCACCCCAGCCGAAGCCGCAAGCTGCGGAGCTTCTTGGATAATTAGGGGGGGGCATAGTTGCAGATTGTCATTCCTACAGACTGCCAATTTTCTTGAAAAACTCGTCTAGTTATTAACAATTGCAACCCAATTCATGCTCGTAGCGCGCACAATTGGCGCGCTAACGCGGCAACCGATCACTAGTTGGTCGCCGGTATCATGATCTCGAACAAGAATAGTTGCACGGCTTCCGTCAGGCAGCTGTTCGAGCATGTCGTTCGCGGCGACTTCAGCTTGCTCGTAAAGCCTTGAAAGTTTTGATAAGTTCGCGGTATCCCTGACCAATTTTCTCCTGTGCTCTCGCTGCATTACCTTCAATTCAGGTGAGTCTTCCAGCTGGCGCGCTTGCATTAGCAAATTGAGCAGCTTCGTTCGCTCAGTCAGGAGTTGGACATGCAGCAACGCCTGCGTGCTTGCTTGTCCTTCGAGCTTCAGTCTTTCCCCTGCATAGAAGGGAAATGGAATAATCTCCGCCACGGCGTTCCCCATCGGATTGCGCGCGCTCTCTCAATTTCGTCAAAATAGGGTGGATTTTACTCATTTTCAACCTAATTAATGCGCAATGGATGTGTTGCTAACAACAAAAAATTGCGTGATATGTACGACGATATGTGTTTCATTGAGCTCCGCAAGGGTGGTTCCCTTGCGTGCCAACCAAGGAGGGCCGCTATGAGCAAGCAACTGTCTTTCGTTGCTGACGAGGAGACTGTGGCGCTCATCGAAGAACTAAAGAAAGAACTTGGAGCCACGACGACAGCAGGCTTGTTCCGTAAAGCACTTGCGCTTGCCCGTATCGCAGCAGAACGAGCTAAGGAATCCGACCATGTTGTTACAATAAAGGGTCAAAAAGAGGATGATTCTGCTGCCGTAAACGTGATTTTAGCGGGGTAGAAATTGATGTCTGGGGGAGTAGAGAGTCCCCGTACGGTGACGCTCCAAGAGAGCGTCACCGGGACACTCCGAGACGGCGTAAGTCTTAGTGACGTCTCAGCCAAGGTTCGGTTGGAAGATGTCGAGTTGAGGAAAAAGACCGCCGGCGGGATACTGACAATGTTCCGTCGTTCGCTGTGGTTTACATTCAGTGCTGTCGGCGTTTTATGGGCTGCTGATGTAGCGTTAATTCTTAGCGGTCATCTCAGTCCTGCAGATCGAATAATTTCCGAAGCGTCGGTAATGGCGTTGATCGGAGCAACTGTCATTCAAGTTGGGGCAGCTGTTACCGCCATCGTTGCTTCGCTTTTTCCTCGAGGAAATGCCTCCAACGCGAGCGACTATTCTCCAAGCGAATCTTAACAAGAATTCACGTCACGTCACGCCACCGCCGGCAGGGCGACGGCGGGAGTGCTCAAACAGCTTAGCGCATGCCGAGCGTCAGCGCTTTTCCGGGACCTACCGTGGTGCGTGATTGGGCTCCGCCGGAACGCGTGCGAATTCCTTGTTGGTCGGGTGGATCCCGGCTCTCCGCTGCGCTGCGGCCGGGATGACGACGAATGTGGTGCGTTGACGGATAATCTCCACGCCCGCTCCTCACAGTACCTCTCCTCCCCGAGGGAGGAGAGAGGGCGCGGGCGTAGCGCCCCCTTTGCGACCGGCGGCGCCGGGGCGCGGAGCGCGCAACTTCGATCGCCGCCGCCACGCCCGAACCACCCCGCGCTTGACCGACGCGCCGGCTTGCGCACAATCGGGCGCGTTCAACGCGAAGGAGGCCGAAATGGAGCAGTCCGCAATCTGATCCGCATGCTGGTTTGATTGAAAGGATGCTCCATGTCTGAGGCCAACGCGCGCCCGTTTGCAGCGCCAAACACCCGTTTTCCTGTGCCCATGCCCGACGGTTCGCGCCATCCGGGCACGGTGTTTCTCAAGGCGGTCATCGACCATCCGCGCTGGGTCATCGGCGATTACAGCTACGCCAGCACGTTTGATCCGCCTGAAGACTGGGCCGAGCGGCTGGCGCCGCATCTTTATCCGTTCTCGCCCGAACGCCTGATCATCGGCCGGTTCTGCCAGATCGCGCATGAGGCCGTGTTCATCACCGCTTCGGCCAATCACCGCTATGACGGCTTTTCGAGCTTTCCCTTCGCAGTGTTCGGCGGCGGACCGGTGGAGGGGCGACCCTCAATGCCCGATCCCGGGCGCGACACCGTCATCGGCAATGATGTCTGGATCGGACAGCGCGCAACCCTCCTGCCGGGCGCTGAGCTTGGCGACGGCGTCATTGTCGGCGCAGGCGCCGTGGTCGGCGGGCGCGTGCCGGACTACGCCATCGTCTCCGGCAACCCCGCCAAAATCGTCCGTATACGCTTTGATGAGGCGACGATTGCGCGGCTGAAAGCGCTCGCCTGGTGGAACTGGCCGATCAAACACATTCTCGCGCATGAAGCCGCCATTGTCGGCGCCGACCTCAACGCGCTTGAGGCGGCGGTGGTGTAGAACATCGCCAAGGCCCGGCGGCGCAATAGCGGCTTCAACGGTTTTGCTGGCAGGATCGCCTCATGTCTGATTTCTCGTTTCGCGACCACGACGAGCTCGACGCCGCGGTGGACGCGCTGAAGGCGAAGGGCGTTGTCTTTGAACAAGAGCCTGTCGATCAGAGTTGGCTTTGGCGCGAGGCGCGGCTGCGCGATCCGTCCGGCAATCAGATATGTCTTTATCAAGCGGCGAGAAACGCCGCTTTCCGCCCTGGCGCGTGGAAGATGTGTCGGATTGAGATTGCGGCGTTAACGATAAATCAAAACGCTCCGTTAAGGGACGGCATGCGAGATTAGGGTGTCGCGCCATCGTTGCGCGTAACATCGGCGGCGAGCGCGGCGGTTTGACAACAACCAGCCCTGAAAGGCTCCGCCATGGCCACGCGCCACCGTCCCGGACCCGACCGCTTTGAACCGGAAGCCGAACTCGACCCTGTCACCAAGCGTCGCTTGAAAGGCTTGCTGGAGCGCATCGACTACACCTCCTACTTCTCGAACAAGCAGACAATGGCGAGCGTTCTCGACACATTGAGCGAGACGCGGCTGCAGCGTCTGGCGGCGGTCGCGGCCAAGGCGCGCGCAGACTGGGTGACCAAGGCGTTGAAGATCGCGGATGCGAGCGAAGCGCCGTCTCAGAGCGAAATCTCAGCGCTGAGCGAGCACCACACCGCGTTTCATGAGCTCGCCGCGGCCTATGACGAATTGCGACGCATGATCCAGCGCGGCTATGTGCGCTTTGAAACTGTTGAGGACGCCCGGACCAAAACCAGCTGAAGCTGGCGCGCCTTCATGCGAATCCGTGTAGCGCTCGGATATTGACGCATGCACCAGAAAGGCGCGCAGATGGCTGACACGATGACGGCGCTGATCGGCTCCAAGGCCAATCCATCGCAATATGATTGTTATCCCGACCTGGACGAGGACGAGCCTTATTTCGTCGTCCGGGCGCGTGATCCGCTTTCCGTCGCGCTCGTGGAGCTGCACGCTTATATCGGCGCCGGCCAAGCGGGCGCTGCGCATAACAAGCTTGCTGAAATCATGGCGCTGACCTCGGACCGTCCGCCGCGCCCGTCAGACTCGCCGAAATATCGCGAGACCTTCGCCATCTCGATGTCCATGGACAAATGGCGTGATCAGAAAAGCCTCGCGGAAGACTGAGGCGCTACGCGGTCTAGGCCGGCGGCAGAACGACGATCAGAACGGCCGCCAGAATGAACGGGGCGAGCGCTGCGGCGTAATTTATGAGCAGCGACAAGCGCTGACGCTCGACGGTTTCGCCAAAGCCGTTGCGCAGTAACAGCCGCATCCACAGCGACGCGCCGTCGGCGGGATTGGTCAGGTCCTGCTCAACCGCCTTGTTGCGGTTCAAGAACGCGATCGTGCGCAAAAACGCCGTCACCCAGAGTGCGAGCGACAGCGCCATCAAGGTCGTCGTGGCGAGGATCAGCGGCGGCATCAATCACCCCTTTGAACGCGTGCGAAGGCGTTTGCGCGCCGGTCGCGCGCCCAACTTATCCTCGCCCTGCGCGCGGCGAGGATAATGGCTTTCCCACACTGAGCCGATTGGAGTGGGAAGGCCAAACATGTTCAGCACGCGCGACATCGCGGAGATCGAGGCCGTCGCCGCCGCGTCCGGCCTGGATGCTGCGGCGTTGCGCGCGGTGGCGGAAATCGAAAGCGGCGGGCGCGCGATGGCGCAGTTCGAGGGCGGGCCTGTGCCGCTCATCCGCTGGGAAGGCCATTATTTTCACCGCCGTCTAAGCGCTGAGGAACTCGCAAAAGCGCTTGCAGCGCCTGCGCTCGCGTCGCCTCACGCCTTTCCCCATCCCGACTGCGTGCGCAATCCGCCCGATCAGACGCGCCGTCATCGCATGCTGGCGCGCGCCAGGCGCATCAATGAGCGCGCAGCGATTGAGTCGTGTTCCTGGGGCGTCGGCCAGGTGATGGGCGCGAACTGGGAGTGGCTGGGCTTTGAGAGCGCGCAGGAATTTGAGGCGCGCGCGCGTGAGGGGCTCGCGGGGCAGGTCGAGTTGATGGCGCGTTTCATTGCGCGCGCGGGGCTTGCCGATGAGCTAAGCCGGCGCGACTGGGCGGGCTTTGCGCGCGCATATAATGGTCCAGCCTATCACGCCAATCGCTATGATAAGCGCCTCGCCGAGGCTTTTGCGCGTCTCGCCGGCGATGAGGCGCCGGGCGAGCTTAATCGTATCGAATACGCGCTGAGCGGGGAGACGCTGCGCCTGGGCGCGCGCGGTCCTGCGGTGTCAGCCCTGCAGCGCTCTCTCAACTGCTTTGGCTATGCGCTTCGCCTAGACGGAGATTTCGGTCCGGCCACAAAGCGCGCGGTCAGGTTGTTCCAGTCCGAATACGGATTGGATGTCGACGGCGTCGCCGGCGCCAGGACGCTGGCGTTGCTGGACGCGCTTAAAGGCGACCGGCCTGCACGCATTTAGCCGCATCCGGCGCAGATGCGGACACCGCGCCGCATTGCACCGCCGGCATGGTCGCACCGAAACTCACTCGCTATGTTCAGCTCAGCCCGCCGGGATAACCCGGCCCGTCGCATGGTTGCGCGAGAGGAGAGTTTGATGGGAGCACCGGTCGTTCATTTCGAAATCGGTTGTCGCGAGAAAGACGAAACGGCTTCGTTCTACGAGCAGGCTTTCGGCTGGGCGACCGAGGAATACGGCCCGAGCGGCAAGCTCATCGACACCCAGGCCGACCGCGGCGTGCACGGACATATCACCGCGCTCGGTCATGAGCCGCACAATTACGTTCTCGTCTATATCGAGGTTGACGACATTGACGCCTCAGCCGCCGCCGTGAGCGAGGCGGGCGGCGAGATCTTGATCGGGCCGCTGGAGATCCCGGGTCAGGGCCGTCGCTTCGCCTGGTTCAAGGATCCGGCCGGCAATACGCTCGGGATGATATCCCCAAATTGAGGATAACTTAGCTGTGCATTGTTGTGCAGCGGCGATCGGCGCGAAATGATCCTGTCATGGAACCGTCTCGATCCGATCGCTCGAACGAGCTCGTTGTTGAAACCGTGCGCGACGGCGCGGTCACGGGTATGCTCGACGATCTGGCGCGGCTGCGCATCTCCGTTTTTCGCGAATGGCCGTATCTCTATGACGGCGACGTTGAGTACGAGCGCGCTTATCTTTCCGCTTTTGCTGAGGCGCCTGACTGCGCGCTCGTCATCGCGCGCGACGGCGACCGGCTCGTCGGCGCCGCAACCGCGATGCCGATGTCGCGGGCCGACGGCGTGTTTCGTCAGCCCTTCGAAGCGGGCGGGGATGCGCTCGACAGAGTGTTTTATTTCGGCGAGTCCGTTCTGCAGCCTGAATATCGCGGGCGCGGGGCGGGACACCGCTTTTTCGATCTGCGCGAGGAACACGCCCGCAGCGCCGGCGCCGACATGGTGACGTTTTGCGCTGTCGTGCGGCGCGGCGATGATCCGCGTTGCGTCGAAGGCGCGCGCTCGCTGGAGCCCTTCTGGGACAAGCGCGGCTATGCGCCTTTGCCCGGCTATTTCACGCGCGTGCGCTGGCCCGAGCTGGGCGGCGTCGGCGACGTCGAGAACCTCATGAGGTTCTGGGGCCGCGCGCTCTAGCCGGATCGCGCAAAGAAAACGGCCCGCCGCAGGCGCGACGGGCCGGTTCGATCAAAAGAGTGAAAGCTTATTCGTCGGTCGCTTCTTCAGCGGCTTCTTCAGCGGCCTCTTCAGCGACGGCTTCTGCAGCGTCAGCAGCCTCATCGGCGGCTTCTGCAGCGTCCTCAGCGGCTTCAACGGCCTCTTCTGTGGCTTCAGCGGCTGCTTCGGCGGCTTCCGCAGCTTCAGCCGGAGCGGATTCCGCTGCAGCTTCCTCAGCTGCGCCTTCGCCGGCCGTCAGGGCGACTGAGAATTCCTCGCCGTCCGAACCGGTCATGGTCCAGGTGTCGCCGACGCCATGAACTTCGCCGCTCATCGGCGTGCAGTCTTCTTCACCCGCCGAGCCGTCTTCAGCGTCAGGCGTAATGCAGAGCGCAGCGTCCGTCGTGCGCCAGGAGCCGGTGGCTCCGACATCTGTTGTGAAGGAGCCGTCTTCGGCGAATTGCCAGGCGACTTGCGAACCATCGGCATAGGTCACCGTGGCGACATTGCCGACAATGGCGTCCATCGCCGCCGCCGCGCCGCCGTCCTGAGCGCTCGCGCCGATGGCGAGGCCGGCCGCCGCTATGCCGGCGAGAAGTGTTGTTCTGATCATGTCTGCGCCTTTCTTGTCATCCCCCGTGCGCGAAAGCCTCGCATGGCGGGGGCGCATTGGAAAGCCGATCTAGCTGGTCGCCAGTATCAGCCGCCGGATGGGATCGTCGAAATGAATGTCGGCGAGGCTTTCCGGCGGCAAAGGCGGCGGGGTCTCAAGCACGACGGGAATGATGTCAGGCCGTGCGTCTGGCGAGGCGTTGCGGACCGCCAGAGCGTGTTCGATTTCGCGCTGCACGAACTCGGATTGCGCTGCTGCGCTCGACCAGTAGATCAAGAACACGTCGCATTGATCGATGCTCTCAAAAAGCTTGCGTTCCCAGCGCTCGCCGGGCTCGAGACCGAGTACGTCCTGGAACACCTCAAGGCCCACGGCGGCGAGGCTTTGATGATGTTCCAGCACGCGCGGCAGGTCGTCGCGCGCATAAGAAAGAAATGCGGTGCGATAGCGCCGCGCGCCGACCTCGACGACATCTGGCCCGGCGGCTTCGGCTGCGCGCGCGATCCGCACGATTGCTGAGCCGACCGGCGTATCCGCGATGAACACGCGCACGCGCGCCAGTGCGGCTTCGCTGATGTCGCTGGGCAGGCGCGCCTTGAAATGCGCCGTCACGGGCTCGCCGCGCCAGATCAATGTGCACACGGGCTCATCAATCTGCAGGCCGCCGCCTTCAATGCTCACTTGCAAGCGCGCGCCGCGTTCCACGGCTTCGGCGAGCGGCTGGGAGGGGCGTTCCTCGCCCGTGTCGTCGGACATGCCGGCAAGCGCGCGCACGCGATCGATCTGAGCGTCGGCGTGGACCCACACCTGGATCAGAAAATCCGTTTCGGGCGCTGCGCCTTGCGGCGCAAAAGTCGTAAACGAGACGTCATCTGAGACGGGGCTTTCCTGAACTGCTTGATCGGGTGAGGACGGCGCTGGCGCAGGCGCGTTCCATTCATCGTCGTTGCGTTCCGGCGCGCCCCGGCTGTCCGCGTCGTCGCCAGCAGATGAACCAAAGCCGTCCGGGCTCGCTTGGCTTGCGCCGCTTTCGCCGCCGATCCCGCCAGCCAGACCGCCCGGGCTTGGCGAGAATTCCTCTTCGCTCGCGTCAGGCTCGGGCGCGGGCTCGGGCGTAGACTGAGGCGGCGCTTCGCGCTCGCTCGCCGCTCTGCGCTTTGCGAAACCACCGCGACGTGACGGCGCTTCGCCGGCTTCCTCAGGCCGATCAGCCGTTGGCGGCGCGCTCGGCGCAGGCGCGCCTGATCTCAAGCGCAAAAAGGCTGTTCCAAACGCCAAAACGACGATCGCAGCGAGTACGCCGAGCACAATGAGCACGGATGACATAGGCCGCTCCTCAACCGGTCTAACGAAATTGACTGCGCCGAATGACGGCCGCTCGCGGCGATTTCAGGGCGAACGGCGCGGATGTGAGCCGAAGGCTTGATTATTGCACCGCACCATGCGCGTCATGCAGTCGCGAAATCGCAAATTGCAAACTGCGGCAAAACCCTTATATGCGAACCTGAAATCAGGGCGCTGACAGGCGTCCGCCAACGACCCGGGGGTCGAACTTGCTGCTCACCTTGATGAAGTCGAAGCTCCATCGCGCCGTCGTCACCCAGGCGGACCTCGATTATGAGGGCTCCATCGCCATCGACCGCGATTTGCTCGCCGCCGCCGACATCCTGCCGCATGAGCAGGTCGATGTCTGGAACATCTCCTCGGGCGCGCGTTTTACGACCTATGCGATCCCGGCGCCGCGCGGCGGCAAGTCGTTCGCCGTGAATGGCGCGGCTGCGCGCATGGTGCAGAAGGGCGACCGCATCATCGTCGCCACCTGGGCGCAGCTTGAGCGCGCCGAAGCCGAGCGCCATGAGCCGACCGTCGTGCTTTTGAACGAGCGCAACGAAATCATGCGCGAGCCTGAGCCGGCCTAGACCGGCTCCGCGCTCAGCGCCGCCGCTCGATTTCAAACGTCGCCGTCACCGTCACAGACAGATTGAGCTGACCGCCCGAGACCGGCGTGTCCGCCGACATCTCGGCCGCCGCCGTGCGCGTATAGGCGGGCTGGTAAGGCTGATTCTGACCGCCTTCGTTCATCTCAAGAATGCGCCCGAGACGGAAACCGCCCGCATCCGCGTAAAGCTGAGCGCGCGCCATCAGCGTCTCGACCGCTTCGCGCCGGGCCGTGTCGACAAGCGTGCTGGCGTCGTCGATATCGAAGCGCACGCCGTCAATCGTGTTGGCGCCTGAGGCGACGACCGCATCCAGCATGGCGCCGAGCGCGGGAATATCGCGCACTGTCACCGTGACGCGGTTCGAGACGCGATAGCCGACCACGGGCCGGTCCTGATTATCGCGGTCATAAGGCGCATAGACCGGCGAGAGATCGAGGCCGGAGGTCTGAATGTCGCCCGGCGCGACGCCGGCCGTCGCCAGCGCGGCCATGACGGTGCTCATGTTTTCGCGCTGATCGGCCATAGCCGCCGCGGCCGTATCCGCTTGTGCGGTGACGCCAGCCGTGACGACCGCCATGTCGGGAGCGGCGCGTTCCTCGCCGGTCGCGGACAAGGTGAGGCGGCCGTGATGGGAGCCGTCGGCATGATAGTGTTCGCGATCGCCGCCGCACGCGCTAAGGCTTGCAGCCGCAATCAAAACGCCGGTCAAACTCACTAAGCGATGCATGGCCCCGCTCCGCAGATCCTGTTTGTTCTCAAGACGATGATATAGGAGCGGCGCGCATTGCGCGACAAGCGGCCTCTCGCTTGCCCATTCGGCGCGCTCAGTATTACAGAGGGCGCTCTAACCTCATCCGTATCGCCAGGGTGCAGACATGAGACGCAGGCGCGACCTGCCGGCGTTTCAGACAAGGTGCGAGGCGGCGGATCGACTGAAGCGCGAAGCGGCCTTGCGCCGCGCCTGCGCACCGGTCGGGCCTGTAGCTCAATTGGTTAGAGCCGGCGGCTCATAACCGCTTGGTTGGGGGTTCGAGTCCCTCCGGGCCCACCAATATTCCTGGCGCTACCGCTCGCGACAAGCGCTCGCTGCTTGAGCGCGGGTTTCGGTTCCAGGTTGATCCTCTCGCCTCCGCTTTTGTTCCTGTACAGAATAATTAAGTGGGGCGCGCAGGCTCGTTTCGCCGTTATTCCGGGGCTTGCGGGTGCGGCGTGCGTTCGATCACCAGGCGCACTGAGCCGACGCGGAGCCCCCAGAAGCCGATCGTGGCTTCGTTCAAAACCTCGCCGCCCGGCTGCAGGGCGAGCACGTCGCGAAATCGCACCCGGCGTCCTGTCTCGCCGTCACCGCCGAGCACGACGTCATATTCCAGACGGAACACATTCCCATCCATGAACCCGATCGCGTCGCCGACAACGTCCTCGCGCTCGCCGCGATATCGGCCCGGGCCGGTCGACGTAAAGCGCCAGGTTTTGCGGTCCCGCTCGCCGTCGTCGAAGACAAAATCTTCAACCAGCACGAATGTATCGCCTTCGCGGGCTCCATTGAGATACGCGGTGAAGCCCCGTTCGACGCCGGTCAAGGTGCGAAACTCTCCGCGCGCCACGGTTTCGCCGAGCAAGTCCTGCTCGAGGGAGAATGGCCGTTCCGCGACTGATTCAGGTGCGGGCGGCCTTGTCGCGCAGGCTGTGAGCGTGGCGAGGACGCACAGTATAAAGAAAGCCCGCATCGTAAACTCCTTATCGTCGGCGTTCGGTGGTTGTTACGCAGCGCGCGCTGGCGCGGATCTCTTTTGCGCAACGCCTCTCGTCATCGCTGTCGCCCGGCTCGGCATTCCCCGCCTGCGCCCGCGCATCATGCAGGGCGCCTGACGTCGCTATTTTGCGATCAGCAGGGCGCGTTGCGCCGACATTGCAGGGCGATGTTGCGCTGCGAAGAACTATTTTAAGCTTGAAGCAATTTTCGTTCTGTGTTCGAGTTATTGTTCGAGGGCGGATCGCTGGGAGGGCGCATGCGCATCGCGTGTCTGGGCGGCGGGCCGGCGGGGCTCTATTTCGCGATCAGCATGAAGCTGCGCGCGCCTGACTGCGACATCACCGTGATTGAGCGCAACAAGGCGGACGACACGTTCGGCTGGGGCGTCGTCTTGTCGGACGAAACGCTCGACAATCTTTCTGCCAACGACGTTGTCAGCGCCGAAGCGATTCGCGCCCAGTTCGCTTATTGGGACGACATCGCGGTGCATTATCGCGGAACCAAGACGGTCTCCACGGGGCACGGCTTTTGCGGGATCGGCCGCAAGGCGTTGTTGTTGATTTTGCAGGCGCGCGCGAAAGAACTCGGCGTCCGGCTGGAATTTGAACGCGAAGTTGAATCCGCTGCTGATCTTTCAGGCTACGACCTGATTGTTGCAGCCGACGGGCTCAACTCCAAAACGCGACTGGCATTCGCCGACGCCTTCAGGCCCGACATCGACAAGCGCCGTTGCGCTTTCATCTGGCTGGGCACGCGTCAGAAATTCAACGATGCGTTCACCTTCATCTTTGAGCAGACGAAACACGGCTGGATCTGGGCGCACGCGTATCAGTTCGATGATGAATACGCGACGTTCATCGTTGAGTGCGCGCCCGAGACCTGGCGCGATTTCGGTTTCGATGAGATGTCGACCGAAGAGGCGATCGCGGTCTGCGAGGGCGTCTTCGCCGAGCATCTGGGCGGGCATGCGCTGGAGTCCAACGCAAAACATCTGCGCGGTTCGGCCTGGCTCAATTTTCCGCGGGTGCTGTGCGAGCGCTGGTCGCACGAAAATGTCGTGCTTTTGGGAGATGCTGCGGCGACGGCGCATTTCTCCATCGGCTCGGGCACGAAGCTCGCTATGGAAAGCGCAATTGCGCTCGCCGATTGTCTGTGTTCGGAGCCTGACCTGGCTTCGGCCTTTGCGCGCTATGAAGATGAGCGCCGGCTCGAAGTGCTGCGGCTGCAATCGGCGGCGCGCAATTCGATGGAGTGGTTCGAGCATGTCGAGCGCTATCTCGATCTTGATCCGGTGCAGTTCAATTACGCGCTGTTGACGCGCTCCCAACGCATCAGCCACGAAAATCTCCGCGCGCGCGATCCGGAATGGCTGGCGGGGGCGGAGAGCTGGTTTGAGGAGCAGGCGACCGGGGTGACGCCGAAGCGGCCGCGCGCGCCCATGTTCGTTCCGTTCCGTATACGCGATGTGGAGCTCGTCAATCGCGTCGTCGTCTCACCGATGGCGCAGTATAAAGCCTTCGACGGGCGCCCGACCGACTGGCATTTCGTGCATTACGCCGAGCGCGCCAAAGGCGGCGCCGGGCTCGTTTTCGCCGAGATGACATGCGTGACGCATGATGGTCGGATCACGCCGGGTTGTCCGGGTCTTTACGCGCCCGAACATGAGGCCGCCTGGCGGCGCATCGTTGATTTCGTGCATGCCGAAACGCCGGCGAAGATGGCGATGCAGCTTGGTCATGCAGGCCCCAAAGGCGCAACGCGCCTGGGCTGGGAGGCGATGGACGCTCCGCTCGAGCATGGCGGCTGGCCGTTGATCGCGCCGTCGCCCGTGGCCTGGTCTGACGCCAATCAAACTCCGCGCGAAATGAACCGCGCCGACATGGACGGCGTGCGCGATGCGTTTGCGGCGTCTACTGAAATGGCGGCGCGCTGCGGCTTTGACTGGCTGGAGCTGCATTGCGCGCATGGCTATCTGCTGTCCGCCTTCATCACCCCGCTCACCAATCACCGTACGGATGAATATGGCGGCTCGCTCGAAAATCGCATGCGTTATCCGCTGGAGGTTTTCAGCGCCGTCCGCGAGGCCTGGCCCGCCGGCCGGCCGATATCCGTGCGCATCTCGGCGAGCGACTGGGCAGGCGATGAGGGCGTGACGATTGACGATGCGGTCGAAGTCGCACGCATGTTGAAAGCTGCGGGCGCGGATGTCATCGACGTATCGGCGGGGCAAACCTCAACGCGCGCGCAGCCGGTCTATGGCCGCATGTTTCAAACGCCGTTTTCAGATGCAATCCGCAACCGCGTCGACATCGCGACGATGGCGGTCGGCAATATCTACGAGCCCGACCACGTCAATTCGATCCTGATGGCGGGGCGTG
>JAUIEH010000494.1 GCA_030428405.1 Alphaproteobacteria bacterium | reverse complement strand
CGCATCACCGCCGCGCGCCACGCTGACGGCTGCGCCAAGCAAGACGCTGTCGACGCTGGCGCGGTAGCCTGCTTCAGGCTGACGGGCGCGAACGCGCCCTCCGAGATAGGTCTCAACCGCCCGCATTATCGGGATCGTGGCGCGCAATCAGCGCAATGGCGCGATCGAGGTCGGCCGCCGGCGCCATCAAGCGGCGCGGTATGGCCGAGATGGAGCCTTCAACCGCCGAAGCATGGACGTCCGCCACTACGGCTTGTATGCCATGGTCATTCAGCAGGGCCTCGGCCCAGCTCAGTCGCACGAGGTCGTTCGAACGCAGAACTTCCTTCATCCGTGATCACTCCCGCGCGCTGTTGGGCCAATGCAGATGCGACACCTAGGCTCAGCGCCTTTGCTTGCCGCGCGCAAGGCCCATTTCTATTCTCAGAACATAACGCATCGCACATTCGAGGTCGCTCTTGGACTTGCCCGTCTCCGCTGAATTGTCGCGCGACGTTAACGCGCCGATCGACCGTTTGACGGAGCTGGCGGCGGCGGACATGGCGCGCGTCGACAGCGAAATCAAAGCGCGCATGCAAAGCCCTGTCGGCATGATCCCCGACTTGGCCGACCATCTCGTCAGCGCGGGCGGCAAACGGTTGCGCCCGCTTCTGACCTGCGCAGCGGCGCGACTATGCGGCTATGAGGGCGAAGAGCACGTCAAGATCGCGGCCGCGGTCGAGTTCATCCACACCGCCACGCTGCTGCATGACGATGTCGTCGACGACAGCGACATGCGCCGCGGCAAAGCCTCGGCCCATATGGTGTGGGGACGCTCAGCCAGCGTGCTGGTCGGCGATTTCTTATTCGCGCGTTCGTTCAATCTGATGGTTGAGGCCGGTTCTCTCCGCGTGCTCGACATCCTGTCGCGCGCCGCCAGCGTCATCGCCGAAGGCGAAGTGCGCCAGCTCGCGGCCGCCAACGACATCGCAACGACCGTCGAGACCTATCTCGAGATCATCGAAGCCAAGACTGCTGCATTGTTTGCTGCCGCAACGGAAGTCGCGCCTGTTCTCGCCGGGTCCGGCGAGGCTCAGGAACGACAGCTGCAAAACTACGGCAAGTCGATTGGTCTGGCCTTTCAGCTTGTCGACGATGCGCTGGATTACGGCGGCGCGTCGCAAAAGCTCGGCAAGCATGTCGGCGATGATTTCCGGGACGGCAAAGTGACGATGCCGGTCGCGCTTGCGCTGACGGAGGCGGACGACGGCGAACGCGAATTCTGGCAACGCGTGATCGCAGGTCAAAACCAGCGCGACGGCGACTTCGCCAAAGCGCTCGACATTCTGCGCAAGCACGACGCGCTGGAGCGCACGCTCGACGTCGCGCGCAAGCATGCCGACGACGCCAAGGACGCGCTCGCAGAGTTTCCGGAATCGGACTGGCGCGAGGCGCTCAGGGACATCGCCGACTTCACGGTCGAGCGCGCCTATTAGGCAGGCGCCGCCTCACCCGCCCTGATCGCGCCGCCAGAGATATGCGGCGCCCAGCGCGCCCATCAAGAACATGACAAAGCCCAGCAAGGGCTTGGCGCCGCTTGCCGACAACGCAGCGAAGCCGACAACCAGGACGCCGCACGCTCCCGTACGCCACGTCATGCGGCCCGCAACGCGCAAATGGCTTTCGCCACGCGCCAAACGCCGCTGATAGCCGTGCTCCTTATGCGCATCGAACAGGCGTGCGCCACGTCGCGCCCGTCCGGCCAGCGTGAGCAACACGTCGGCGAGAAACGGAATAATCGCCAAAGGCGCGATCCATACCGCGCCCAATGGCGCCTGACGCGCGAACAAGAGGCCCAGTCCTGCAATCATACAGCCCAGCAGGAGCGAACCGGCGTCGCCCATGAAGACGCGCGCCTTGGGGCGTGCATTCCAGGGCAGGAAGCCGGCAAGCCCGCCGGCGAGCGCAAACGCGGCGGCGGCCAGGCCGGCCTCTCCGGTCAATACGCCTGCGCATCCGAGGGCCGAAGCTGCGACCCCAATGGCGCCGCCCGCCAATCCATTCGCGCCGTCCATGAAATTCACCGCGTTTATGACGGTGAACGCCCACAGCGCCGAGCCCGCCAATCCGAGGAGATAAGGAAGCAGCAGGCCCAGCCCCTCCGTCAGCGGCAGACTGCGCACCGGACCGACGCCGACCGCCAACCCGAGGCTGATCAGCGCCATCAGTGCGAATTTCGGCCGCGCGTCGAGATCGAAGACGTCATCGACCACGCCGAGCGCGCACAATGCGCCGCTCG
Organism: Alphaproteobacteria bacterium; assembly: GCA_030428405.1. Lineage (GTDB taxonomy): Bacteria > Pseudomonadota > Alphaproteobacteria > Caulobacterales > Maricaulaceae > JAUIEH01. Next base: position 38 of record JAUIEH010000494.1, on the reverse strand, counting down.
CAGCGAGGATGACCGCCAGCGCCTGCAAGGTCGCCGGT
>JAUIEH010000493.1 GCA_030428405.1 Alphaproteobacteria bacterium | reverse complement strand
AGGACCGCTCCTTGAACGGATGACGCGGGCGCCGCGCGTTTACGATCAATCCGCCGCTACGCGTTTGCGTGACGCGCTTGTCGCAGCCGACGGCGAACTCGCGACGCTGATCAACACCAATAGCGAAGCAGCCCAGCTCATTGCGGGAATAGGCGGCGCCTCCCCTTATCTCTCATCGCTGATGACGCGCGATCCGACGCGGCTCGTGCATCTGTTGCGCTCGCCGCCCGAAGCTGTCGTCAAAGACGCTATCGAGAATGTGCGCGCGCTCGGCGAAAGCGCCGATGAGGCTGACGTCATGGCCCGCATGCGGCGCGCGAAGGATGACTGCCACCTCGGACTCGCGCTCGCCGACATCGCCGGCGCCATGGAACTGCGCGCCATCACGCGCGCACTGTCCGACTTCGCTGACGCATCTGTGTCTGCTGCGCTCTCCTCGCTGGCGGCGATCGAAGTCGGGCGCGGCCGACTTCGCGCCGAGGGACGCGACGGGTACGGACCGGTTCCGGGTTATTTCGTCATCGCCATGGGCAAGCTTGGCTCGCAAGAGCTGAATTTCTCAAGCGATATCGACCTTGTCGTTTTTTTTGATCGCGAGCGTCTGGCTGAGTTTGCGCTGAAAGATGTTTCGCGTGAGGCGATTCGCCTGACGCAGTCGCTCGCGCGCGTGCTCGAAGAGCGCACGCCTGAGGGTTATGTCGCGCGCGTTGATTTGCGATTGCGTCCGGATCCCGGCGCGACGGCGCCCGCCATCGCGACGGAGCCGGCGCTGCGCTATTACGAAGCGCTCGGGCAAAACTGGGAGCGTTCAGCATACGTCAAGGCGCGCGTCATCGCCGGCGATGTTGAGGCCGGCGAAAGATTTCTGCACGATCTTTCGCCTTTCGTCTGGCGGCGTTCGCTCGACTTTGCTGCGCTTGAGGACCTGAAGTCGCTGATGCATCAGATCCGGACGGTCGGCGAGCGCATGCCGGGCCATGACGTCAAGCGCGGCCGCGGCGGCATTCGCGAGCTCGAATTCTACGTCCAGGCGCAACAGCTCATCTATGGCGGCCGGGAGCCGGGACTGCGCCGGCGCGCGCCTCTGGACGGTCTGGGCGCGTTGATTTCGGCGGGTCACGTCGAGCCTGAGGTGGGTGATGTCCTGCGCAGCAGCTATGCCGCGCTGCGTGAGGTCGAACATCGCCTGCAGATGATCGAGGATCAGCAGACCCACGCCGTGCCGGCGGACGACAAGGCGCGCGACCGGGTGGCTGCGTTGTCCGGCTTTGAAGACCTTGCGGCCTTTGACGCCCATCTCGCCGAAGTGTTCGGGCGGGTCACGGGGGCTACGTCGGATTTTTTCGCGGACCACGACGCGCCGGAAAATCGTGTGCTGATCGACGTCGTCGGTGACGACGCCGAGGCCTCGATCGACGGGCTGAATGCATTGGGGTTCAAGGAACCAGCCGTTGTCGCCGACGCCGTGCGCGCCTGGCGGGCGGGACGCATCCGGGCGACCCGCAATGATCGAGCGCGACGGCTTTTGGTGCGCACGCTGCCGAACCTGCTGGAGGCGATGTCGCAGACCGGTTCCGCCGATTTTGCGTTCGCCCGGTTCCGCGCCTTTTTCGAGAAGCTGCCGTCTGGCGTGCAGCTTCTGTCTTTGTTCGCATCCGAACCAAAATTGCTCGCTTCGGTCATCGCCATTCTCGCCAACAGTCCGCGTCTCGGCGCAGAGCTTGCGCGCCAGCCTGAAGTCATCGACGTCATGCTCGATCCGCGCTTTGCAGCGCCGCTGCTTGAGGATGAAGGCGGCGGGCTGATGCCGGTCACGCCGTTGTCCGCGCCCGATGCGCCGTTTGAAGACGCAATCAACAATCTGCGTCGCATGGGGCATGAGGCGGCGTTTCGCATCGGCGCTCAGGTGCTTCTCGGCCGCGCCAATGCACGCAGCGCCGGCGCAGCATTCGCTGACCTTGCCGATGCGGCGTTGGAAGGGGCGGCTGTGGCGGCAGCAAGCGAGATTGAACGCCGCCACGGTAAGATCGACGGCGAGTTCTCCGTCATCGGATTGGGCAAGCTCGGCGGGCGCGAGCTGTCGGCCAAGTCTGATCTCGACATCATGTTGGTCTATCGCAGCAGACCTGACGACGCGATGTCCGAGGGCGAACGCTCGGCCGCTGCGGGAACCTATTATTCGCGACTGACCCAGCGGCTCATCGCAGCATTGGCGGCTCAAACCGAAGAGGGCAGCCTCTACGAGATCGACATGCAGCTGCGGCCGTCAGGCTCAAAGGGACCGCTCGCCGTCAGGCTGTCTGCATTCGAACGATATTACAATG
>JAUIEH010000492.1 GCA_030428405.1 Alphaproteobacteria bacterium | reverse complement strand
GGCAGGCCGCCCCGCGTCCAGGGCCTTAGCGCGCAGCGATGTGCGCCCAGACCAGCGGACCCGTACGGACGTCGCCTGAAGGGAACGGCATAAGTCGTCAGCGCGGAGCGGTCGTGAATCGCTCCTTGCCCGGCGCAAGCCGGAAGCGCGATTGACGTTCGCTCCGCGCCCGCTTCTCCGTGAGCGGAAACCCAGCGCAAACCCCGACCGGCCAAGCCGGCCGGGAGGTTATTTCGTGCGCTACCGCTCGCCATGCGGCTCGCTACATGAGCGCGGGTTTTTCTTCTCGCTATCGCTCGCTATCCGCTCGCTGCTTGAGCGAGGGCGCGCGGTCACAAGATCGCGTCGATATTCTCGAGGGGGCGCGCGATGACGGCGCCTTTGGGCGTGATGATGACCGGGCGCTCTATAAGGCGGGGATTATCCGCCATGGCGGCGAGGATGTCGTTCTCGTCCGCGCCGTCCTGATCGAGCCCGGCTTCCTTGGCGGCGGCTTCCTTGCGGCGCAGAAGGCCGGAGGGTTTGAGCTTGAGTTTTTTGAGGACTTTGCGGATGGCGCCGGCGTCGGGCTTTTCCTTCATATAGGCGAAGATTTCAGGCTCGTGTCCGTTCGCGCGCAGATAATCCAACGCCTTGCGCGAGGTGCTGCAATTGGGGTTGTGCCAAATTACAATGTCCGACATGCAGGCGGTCTCCATCCGTCAGCTTAAAGAAATAATGCGTGTGCGCGCAGCTTTTAGCTGCAGCGCACACGCATTATCTGGCGAGCATTTGTCAGCTTGCCGACAGTCTTCGTCCTCAGATGCGGTCGAGGCTCATGCCGCGCCGCGTGCCGAGCCAGGCGCGCCGCCATTGCTGCAGGGCGGCGCTGCGTCCCGTGCGGTCGCCGCGCTCGCCGCGCGCCTGCGCAAGCCCCCAATAGGCCCAGCCATTATTCGGGCTTTCGAGCAGGGTGCGCATGAATTCATGTTCGGCGAGGGCGGCCTGACCATCCGCGAGCAGAGCAGCGGCGTAGGACTGGCGGACCGGATAATACCACCAGGGCGGCTCCATATAGGTCATGGCGTCCTGGATGTCGGCGGCCGCGGCGAAGCGGTCCACGGCTGCGGCTGTGTCGCCGTCCGCCATGGCGGCGCGGCCGAGCACGACAAGCTCGGAGATGCGGGCGATGTCGGCGGCCGGAACGCCGGCGCCGTCGAGCACAGTCCAGTCGGCTTGCGAAGCGATGCGGGAAATTTCGGCGGCCTCGACGCGCGCGGCCTCAGTATCGCCGGCGCGGACATGGGCTTCGCCGAGCGCGTAGCGATATGCGATTTCGATGAAGGGCGTCATGTCAGTGGGCGGAGCTTGCGCGATGAGTTCGTCAGGATCGGCGAACTGCGCGCGTGCATACCAGGGCGCTGCTTTGATCGGCTGCACAAAGGGCGCAACATTCGCCATCTCCATAGGCAGGGCGGCGTCGAGCCGGTCGGCCATATCGAGAGCTGCGTCCTCGTCGCCGCCCATTTGCGCCGAGACCAGCGCGAAATGGATGTTATGCGGATAATATCCATACCGATAGATGAGCCCCGCCATGTCGCCTGCGCCTTCGAGATAGGCCTCATCGGCGTCAACGGCGCGGATATTGGCTTCGAGCGAATCCTCAAACCGGCCAATGCGCAGATAAGTATGCGCGGGCATGTGCACGAGATGGCCGGCCGAAGGCGCAAGCCCGACCAAGTCGTCGGCGGAGGCTTCCGCGCGCCAGGGATCGTAGGACGCCTCGGTCATGTGGATGTAGAGGTGGATGGCGGGCGCGTGATTGGGATTGCGCGCGAGCACGGTTTCGATGCGCGAGATGATGACGGCGGTGCGGCCGCGCGGGGTTCGTCCGTCGACTTCCCAATAATCCCAGGGCTGCGTGTTCATGCCGGCTTCCGCTGCGAGCACCTGGGCCTCATCGCTCTCCGGGAAGCGATCAGCAAGCTCGGCCATCGCGTCGGCATAGGCCTCTTCAAGATGCGCGCGGTCGGCGGGCGCGTCTTCGGCGTAGCGCACGGCCTGGGCTTCGATCAGCGCGCGCTCGAGGTTGGAAACGCCGTCTGCGCGCGCAAGTGCGGCTTGTGCGGCGGCGTAGGCGGCTTCCGCGTTGGCCGGGTCCATGGGGGCATTGATGTTGGGGCCAAGCGCGAAGGCCGAACCCCAAAAACACATCGCGCAGTCGGGATCGAGTTCCTGCGCGACCTCAAAGGAGCGCATCGCCTCGGCGTGGTTGAAGGCGTGCAGCATCAACAGGCCCTGGTCGAAATAGGCCCGCGCCTCGGCATTCGAGGTGGTGATGTCGATAC
>JAUIEH010000491.1 GCA_030428405.1 Alphaproteobacteria bacterium | reverse complement strand
AGATCCGCGCCGGCAAGCCCGTGCGCTCGAAGATCGCGCGCAGACCCAGAGGTCCGGCGTCGTGGATCAGCATCCACGCCTTCTTGTGTTCGATGCTCGCAAGCTCCGCCATGGCGTGCTCGAACATCGTCATCTGCCCGCAACAGACCGCGCGCAGCACCAGAGACGGCGTCAGCCGGCCATTCAACATCAACTGCTGCACGAAGCGGCGCATGTCTTTCTGGCAACCGGCCTGATCTATCAGGTCGATGGTTGCGCGTTCACGCGCGCCTTCGGCGAGCTCCACGGCGAGCTGCGGCGGCAGCGCGTGTTTCTTGACCAGACGCTGGAGTGCTTCATCGCTGATCGCAGCGACCAGCTTCTCAGTGACATGGGAGGGCAACTGGCTGCGGTTGATGAGACCGTTGGTCACCATTTCCGAGCCGGAGAAGCGGCTGAGCGTGGTTTCGTAACAAGCAGTGTCGAATTCAGCGCCGTCATTGCCGGCGACGCGCGCCACAGCTGCTTCGGCGCCATGCTGCACGAGCGTGCGCACCAGATCCGTGCCGATGGTCTTGCGACTGGCGATGGCGGTCTGTTTGGCCGCCCCGCTCGCCGCGACGATTTCGATCAGGTCTTCATCGGTGAAGACGGGCGAGCTTTCCAGCACCGGCTCAGCGACGGCGTCGACGTCGCGCGCCAGTTGCAGCGCGACTTCGCGCGGAAGCTGGGGGGAGTTTTTCAGCGTGACGGACAGCGCGCGTCGCACCAGCGACGCGGCGTCTTTCGCCATGAATTGCAGGATTTCGTTGGCGGCTTTGCGCTCTTCGGGCTCGAGCTCCAAGCGGCCGATTCGCCGGCAGATCTTGTGAGCAGCGGCGGCGCGTTCATCCGCGCTTTCGCTTTTTACAAGCCTTTCAATGTCTTGACCGGTGAGGCGCGCACGCAAGAGAGCGATAGACATTGGCCTAGTATCCTTGGAAACAAAACCGGTGGTGAAACGATCCGCTGACGTTGTTAACGAAGCGTTTCTGAACAGGACTCATCGCGCCGATCACGCCTCGTCACGGCGCGGCCGCGGCTCGTCATTCGCGCGCGCAGGCGCATCGAGCGAGGCGAGCGCTTCAACGACAGGCGCAGCCAGACGCAATGGCATGGTCGCACCGCGCAGCATAAGCGGCGGGGCATAAGAGGTTTCGCCCGGGTCAGCCTGCACAATGCGGATATGCGGGCTCGTCTCGCCGAGGCTGCGAACGACCGGACGCGCGCCGGGCGAGGTCTGAACGGCGCGCATCGCGGCGACGGCGGCGCTTTCACCTGCGGCTCCGCCATTCACGGCGTCGCGCAAACGGTCGGCAAGCGCGGCGACGCTGCGCGGCGCGCCGGAAGAGTCATAGAACAGATTGCGGTTCGCCCGAGCCGCCGCTGGGAACATCTCGACCGCGCTCGCGTCGGGTTGAGCGTCGGCCGCTTCCAAGAGCTGCACGGCGCCGCCCGCACCCATCACATGAGCGACATAGAGCTCGCCCGCATCGGGCTCGCGGCCCAGCCGGCGCTGCAGGCTGTCTGAATTGTCTTGCGCCAGCGCACCCGCCATCAATGCGGCCGTGCGCGGATCAAAGCGCAGCTCGAGCACTTCGGCGCGATTTTCCGGATCGCCGAGATTGGCGACGGCGTCGGACAGACCGAGGCGCTCGCCATGACGCTCAAGCGTCTCGATCCATGTGGATTCAATGAACTGATAGAGACCGGCGGCGGACGACGTCGCCGCGCGCGCCTCAGGGTCGAAGCTGCTTTCGCGGCGCGCGGTCGCGCTCAAAAATTGTGCGCTGACGCCGGTGAGCCTTGCGGCTTCAGCGATGGCGGTGGCGACGGTAGGCGCGGGTCCGCTCATGCGCGCCTCGTCTGGCGCGCTGCATTGCGGAGAACTGCATCGGCGGAGATGAAAATCATGTCTCGGCGTCGACCAACGTTTCCAAGAACGCTGATCGTCACCGCTTACGGCTAAATTACAGTTAAAACGGCGATGTTCGTCGCATCAGCCGTCGAAGGGAATGCGCGGCTCAACGAGTTTGAGCATGGCGCGGAAGCGTTCGGCGGCTTCTGCGCGGTCAAACGAGACCCGCTGGAATACGGCGTTGTCGCGATGTTCGGTGGTGATCATGACGAACGCGTCGTCGCTCTCGCGTCCCTGGCCGCGACAGCACTCCTCTGCGAGCGTTCTGATTGTCGCAGATTGATCCATGCCGCCGTCGAGCGGCATGGCCAGAACGATCGTTGCGTCGGTGATGTCCATGCACATCCCCCTTGGTCGGATAAGGATTGCCGACCGCATTCATGAGAGTCGAG
>JAUIEH010000490.1 GCA_030428405.1 Alphaproteobacteria bacterium | reverse complement strand
AGCAGGCTGCTCAGCTCATCCGGGCGCAAGGTCAGGAACGCGCTGTGGAAATCCGCGCCAATGCGGATCGCGAAGCCACCGTCATCCGGGCCAATGCGCAGCGCAACGCCTTGCGCATCCGAGGCGGAGGCGACGGCGAGCGCAACCGCATCTATGCCGAGGCCTACAACCAGGACACGGAGTTCTTCGCGTTCTACCGCTCGATGCAGGCCTATGAGGAAGCGATCCAGGACGATCAGACGATCATCCTCTCGCCAGACAGCGACTTTTTCTCCTATTTCCGCGATCAAGGCGGTCTGACGGATCGCTGATCCAGCTTTCGGCCCGCGCGTCTCATGCTGGACCGCGGGCCGAATTGCGTCCGGTTGAGATGTGACGGCGGTTTGCACGCGCCCGCCGGGCGTGCGCTGAGCGCCATTCGACGAACTTGCGGCGCGCTTGCTGCGCAATGCACATATCGAACGCGCAGCGGCCTTGATTCAGCCGCGTGCTCGGCGTCCCCTAGCAGGGACGAATCGCGCGTTCGGCGAACGCGCCGCAGAATGGGCCCCAGAAAGGGATCGTGACGCGATGAAGCTTTTTGCGCGCGCCGCCGCCGCGGCCGCTGTTCTGATTTCCGCGACGGCCGCTGCGCCGGTTTACGCGCAAGCGCCGATCGAAGGCTTCGCCGATCTGGTCGACCGCTTGTCGCCCGCCGTCGTGAATATCCGCACGCGCCAGACGGTCGATGCGGGCTTGCCGCCATTCCCGCCAGGCTCGCCGCTCGAGCGCTTCAACGAATATCTGCAAGGCCCGTCGAGCTCGAGCTCCTCGCTCGGCTCAGGCTTCGTCATCGACGCCAACGGCGTCATCGTCACCAATGACCACGTCATCCAGGACGCCGACGAGATCGAAGTCGCTTTCGCCAGCGGCCTCAGCCTCAACGCCGAGATTGTCGGGCGCGACCCGGCGACCGACCTCGCCGTTTTGCGCGTCAGCCACTCAGCGCCGTTGCCGCATGTCGATTTCGGCGACTCAGACGCAGCTCGCGTCGGCAATTGGGTCGTCGCCATCGGCAACCCGTTCGGGCTCGGCAATTCGGTTTCCGTGGGCGTCGTCTCTGCGCGCAATCGCGACATTCAGTCGGGCGCTTATGACGACTTCATCCAGACCGACGCCGCCATCAATCGCGGCAATTCCGGCGGCCCCCTGTTCAATCTCGACGGCGAAGTCATCGGCGTGAACTCGGCCATTCTCTCGCCGTCTGGCGGTTCGGTCGGCATCGGCTTCGCCATTCCCGCCGACCTTGCCGGCACAATCGTCACCCAGCTGCTCAGCTATGGCGAGACGCGGCGCGGCTGGATCGGCGTCGGCATTCAGGCGGTCACGGAAGATATCGCGGAAAGCTATGGCCTCGACCGGCCGCATGGCGCGCTCATCAGCCGCGTGACCGAAGGCGGCCCCGCCGATCAGGCGGGCATCGAGCCGGGCGATCTGATCCTGATCTATGACGGCCGCAGCGTGCGCGACGACCGCGCGCTGACGCGCTATGTCGCGGAGACCGATATCGGACGTTCCGTGCAGATCGAGCTCTTGCGCGAGCGTGAGACCATCACCGTCACCGCCGTAATCGACCGATTGGACGAAGGCGACGGCGCGCCGGTGCGCGTGAGCGAGCCTCCGCCCGCCGACGCCGGCGCGGTCACGACCGTGCTTGGTTTCGCGGTTGCGCCGCTTACGGATGAACTCATTCGCCGCTACCGCATCAGTCCGGATGCGGAAGGCGTGGTCATCACCTATGTCGACCCCGATAGCGACGCCGCCGGCAAGGTCCGGGCGGGAGACGTGATCGAGGAAGTGGCGTGGGAGCGGGTGACGTCGGCGGATGACGCCGCCGAGCGCGCGCGCGTCGCGGCGGAAGGCGATTTGCCGGTCCTGTTGCTGGTCAATCGCGACGGCGAGCTCATCTTCCACTCAATCCGTCCGAGTACGGGATAAGCTGAGCAGGCCGGGGCGCGCAAAGCGGCTCGCGCCTAGGCGGTCTCCGCAACGAGGCGGGAGTCGAAACCCATGAAGAACAGGCTTGCGCGCAAGTCACCGGTCTGAATGCGGCCATGAGCCTTATCGGCCACGACCGGCTTGGCGCGATAAGCGATGGAGAGGCCGGCCGACTTCATCATTTCGAGGTCATTCGCGCCGTCGCCAATGGCGACAGTCTCGCGCGGATCAACGCCAAGCTCGTGCATATAACGCTCGAGATAATCGCGCTTGGCGTTGGGGCCGAGGACCGGCTCTTCCACCTCGCCTGTGAGGCGTGAATCTTCAACGGCGAGTTTGTTGGCGTGCTGAGCGTCAAAGCCCGCTGCA
>JAUIEH010000489.1 GCA_030428405.1 Alphaproteobacteria bacterium | reverse complement strand
CCGTCGGACTGGTTCTGACGCCGCTGCCGATCCCGGTCGGCATTCCGCTGATGGTGCTTGGCGCCGTCATCACGGTGAATTCGTCGACGACCGCGAAGCGCATGTTTCTGCGCTGGCTGCGTCGGCGTCCGGGCGTGACCCGGCGCTTGAGCCAGACCATTGGTAGGGCTGCGCGCCGTCGCGCCGAAGCTCGCCGTCGCCAGGATGTCGGCGACTTTTAAGTCGCTGCGTCCCTTGAAAAATTCAGCCTAGAAACAAAATGGCGGCGCTGATGCGCCGCCATTTTTCGTATGAGATTGAGGTGCGGCGCTCAGCGCGCGGCGCGTCAGTTGAAGCGCTGCGGCAGTTCCTTGATGCTCGCATCGATCAGCCCGCTGCGCGCGGACGCATCGAGTTTGTCGCGCAGAATGTCTTCAGCGGCCTTAGCCGCCACCTCGCTCGCGCGGCGGCGGACCTCCAGCATGGCGTCGGCTTCAGCCTGTTCGATCTTGCGTTCCGCCATGGCGGCGCGGCGCTCAAGTCGCTCTTTCAAGGATGAGCGCATGTCGGCCGCCATGCGCTCGGCGTCCTCGCGCGCCATTTCGATGATCGACTGAGCTTCAGCTTCTGCGCGGCGCTGTCGACGCTGAAAGCTTGCAAGCAGCTCCTGAGCTTCCTCGCGCATCCGGGCGGCGTCCTCGAGTTCCTTGGATATGGCCGCGGCGCGGTCGTCCAGGGTCTTGGCGAGCAATTTCGGCACGCGCAAAAAGACCAGGAACCCCATGAACAGGAAGAAGGCGACCAACACCCAGAGCGCGGGATCATCCAGCCCATGCGGGATATGGAAGAGATGGCTCATGAGGAGCGCTCCGCGCGTTCAACGGCTGAGCTGACATCGCCAGCGCTCGGCGCAGAACCGCTCAGCTTTTCGACGATGGCTGCGGCGGCCTCATTGGCGACCTGCGCGACATTCGCCATCGCTGCATCGGCTGCGGCGCGAATGCGCGTCTCGGCCTCTGCGGCTTTCTCGGCGAAGGCGGCTTCAGCGGCGTCGGTCTCCGCCGCGATCTCGGCGTTGAGGCGCTCGCGGGCTTCAGCTGCAATGGCGTGAGCGCGCGCGCGTGCATCGGCCAGCGCCTGCTCATAGGCCTGCTCAGCCTGCTCGGCCTGACGGCGAAGGCGCGCAGCTTCGTCGAGATCGTCCTCGATCTTGTCGCGGCGATCCTCGATCACCCCGCCGACGCGCGGCAGAAGCGAGCGCGACAAAACGAGATAAAGAACGCCGAAAGCGATCGCGAGCCAGAAGATCTGGCCCGGCCAGGTCGAGAAGTCGAGCTGCGGCAGACCCGCGGCGTCGCCGTGGTCTGCGCCATGCTCGCCATGAGACGCGGCATGCCCCGCAGCGCTTGAGGCTGCGGCGAAGAGGGTCGCCAACACCGGACCTGTCTCCCGTTGAGCCCGAAGGCTCTCTTAGCCGAACAGGATGATGAAGGCGATCAAGAGGCCGAACAGGCCCGTCGCTTCGGTGAGCGCGAAGCCCAGAAGCAGATTCGGGAACTGGCTTTGCGCGGCGGAAGGATTACGCAGCGCGCCGTTCAAGAAATTGCCGAAGATGTTGCCGATACCCATGCCGGCGCCGGCGAGAGCGACGGCGGTCAGACCGGCGCCGATCATTTTTGCGGCTTCAACGTCCATTTCGAATTCTCCTGGTTTGAATGCATGACGGCGCAGCCGCGCCGACGAAACTGTGATGGATTTAGTGGTGCATGTTCACGACGTCGTTGAGATAGATCACCGTCAGGATCGCAAACACATAGGCCTGCAGAAACGCGACGAGGAACTCCAACCCGGTGATGGCGAAGGCGGCGACGAGCGGCAGGATCGAGCCGATGGCGAACACGCCGCCCAGGCCTGCGAGCGCTACAACAAAGCCGCCGAAAATCTTCAACATGACGTGGCCGGCGAGCATGTTCGCGAACAGTCGAACCGACAGCGTGATCGGGCGCGCCAGAAACGAGATGATCTCGATCGGCGTGATCAGCGCGTACATGTACCAGGGCAGGCCGGACGGCGCGAACAGCCGCAAAAAGCCGAAGCCGTGCTTCAGAATTCCGGCGATGACCACGATGGAGATCGTCAGCACCGCAAGGCTGACGGTCACGGCGAGATGGCTGGTCGTGGTGAAGAACACTGCGAACATGCCGAGCATGTTGGCGACCAGGATGAATGCGAATAGCGAGAAGACATAGGGGAAGAAGCGCATCCCCTCCGGCCCCGTGATGTCGCGTATCATGCCGGCGATGAATTCGTAGCCAAGCTCCGCGACCGACTGCAGCCGGTTGGGCACCATCGAGGCGCGGCGCGTCGCCA
>JAUIEH010000488.1 GCA_030428405.1 Alphaproteobacteria bacterium | reverse complement strand
CGCTTTATGCGCAATATCTTGATACGTCAGATACGCCCGACCCCGACCTCATCATCCGGACCAGCGGCGAAAAGCGCATTTCCAATTTTCTGCTCTGGCAATCGGCCTATGCCGAGCTCGTATTCCTAGATGTTCTTTGGCCGGACTTTTCTCACGAGCATATGGCGGCGGCGCTGGATGAGTTTCACCGGCGCGAACGCCGCTACGGCAAAGTCGCTCATGCCGACGCCGAGTGAGGCCGGCGCGCAGCCCGGCGCGCCCACCGGAGCCGAATTGCGCGCGCGCGTTCTCTCAGCGCTCGTGCTCGCTCCTGTCGCGCTGCTGCTCGCCTGGACGGGCGGACCGGCATTTGCGGGCGCAATCGCCGCCGGCGGCGTCATATTGGGGCGCGAATGGACGCGCATGGCCGACCCGCAGGGCTCCGACCTCGCTTTTGCGCTGACGGCGGGCGCGGCGGCGGGTGCGACCATTGCGGCGTCCGCGCAGTTCTATCTCTGGGCGTTGGCGTGGGCTGCAGCGCTATCTGCTGCGGCCGCGATTGAAGCGTTGCGACGCGAGCGCGCCTTCGAGGCGGCGATTGGCGCGGCGTATATCTCCTGCGTCGCTGTCGCGATGGTCTGGCTGCGCCTGCAGGGCGATCCGATCGGCGCGCAATATGTAACGTTCCTGTTCGTCTCGGTCTGGGGCGCGGATATCGGCGCTTATGCGGCAGGCAAGGCGATCGGCGGGCCGAAGCTTCTGCCGCAGATCAGCGCCAACAAGACCTGGGCGGGCGTTGTCGGCGGCGTCGTTCTGGCGGCCGTCTTTGGCGGATTGAGCGCGGTCTTGATGGGCTGGAGCGGATCGCCTGCAGCGCTCGCCGGCGCAGCAGCGATTCTGGGCGCAGCAGGGCTGGGCGGCGATCTATACGAATCGTTCTGGAAGCGCCGCTTCGGCGTGAAGGACGCAGGCTCGCTCATTCCCGGCCATGGCGGATTGTTCGACCGCATCGACAGCCTCATGACCGCCAGCCTGGTCATGGCCGGCTGGCTGGCGTGGAGTGCGGCGACATGATCCCGACAGCGGTCGCAGAGCGTCGCATCACTATTCTTGGCGCCACCGGGTCAGTCGGCCGCGCCACGCTCGACCTGATCGCGGAAGCGCGTAACGTCGCCGGGCCAGAGGCCTGTCCCATCGAGGCGGTGGTCGCTGGCTCCAATGTTGAAGACCTGGCGCTGATCGCGCGCCGCTTCCGGCCGGCCATGGCCGTCGTGGCGGATGCGTCGGGCTATGCGCGCCTGAAAGAAGCGCTCGCCGGAACAGGCGTTGAGGCGGCGGCGGGCCCGGAAGCGGTCGATGCAGCCGCAGCGCGTCCCGCCGACTGGGTCATGGCTGCGATTGTCGGCGCGGCGGGACTTGCGCCGACCCTCACGGCGGCGCGTCGCGGCGCCGCCATCGCGCTCGCCAATAAGGAAGCGCTGGTGTGCGCGGGGACGCTCCTGACCCGCACGGTCGAGGCGGCGGGCGGCGTGCTCTTGCCGGTAGATTCCGAGCACAACGCCATCTTCCAGGTGCTCGAGCCGCACAATATCGCCAGTGTCGAGCGACTGATCCTGACGGCTTCGGGCGGACCTTTTCGCGATTGGCCGCGCGCACGCATGCAGACGGCGACGCCGGAACAGGCGGTGGCGCACCCAAACTGGTCGATGGGCGCGAAGATCTCCGTCGACTCCGCCACCCTGATGAACAAGGGGCTGGAGCTGATCGAGGCGCGCCACCTGTTCGCGATGCCGCCGGAAAAGCTCGATGTGGTCGTGCATCCTCAGTCCGTGGTGCACAGCCTGGTCGCGTATGAGGACGGCTCGGTGCTCGCTCAGCTCGGCACGCCCGACATGACCATTCCGATCGCCTCGACGCTCGCCTGGCCCGCGCGCATGGCGACGCCGGCGAAGCGGCTCGATCTGGCGGCGGTCGGCTCTCTCACATTCGAGCGTCCGGATGAGGCGCGTTTTCCGGCGCTGAGCCTGGCGCGCGAGGCGTTGAGCGCGGGGCGCGGCGCAACCGCTGCGTTAAACGCTGCAAATGAAGTCGCCGTGGCCCGATTTCTTGACCGCCGCATAGGCTTCCTCGATATTCCGAGCGTGGTCGAGCAGGCGCTCGAGTCACACCTGAAACGCCAATCGAACGCAGACGCGGCGGAGACTCTCGACGAGCTCCTCGATATAGATCGCGCTGCGCGTTCGGCGGCCGAGCGTTCGGCCGCAGCGTTGACGGGCTAGGGGAGGCGGGAGTTTCGATGATCGAAAGCGTGCTCACCTTCGCTGTCTACATCGCGTCCTTCCTGTTCGTATTTTCGATCATCGTCGTGTTTCACGA
>JAUIEH010000487.1 GCA_030428405.1 Alphaproteobacteria bacterium | reverse complement strand
GCGCCAGCTAATCGCGGCGGATTGCGGAGCGCGCCATGAGCCAGCGCAAAAAAGGCAACGTCGTCACGATCATCATCGTGCTCGTCGTCTTGTGGATAGCGGTTTCCGTCGTGGGCGGGATATTGTCGGACGCGGGCGGCAAGGGTCCCGACGGAGAAAGCGTGATCGACGCACTCGCCTCCATGGCGCCGGCGATCTTCATGTTCGCCATTTTCGCGATTTTCATGCGCGCGATCTTCAGCGGCGCAAAGAAAAGCACGTCCCAGACAAATCAGCGCCGCAACAATCGGCCGAGCCCGCGCGCGCCCGCGCAGCCGGCCCGAAACGCCTCGTCCTCTTCGCGTCGGAGCGCGCCCGCGCAGCGCCCAACGCCTGAAGCCGCGCGAAGGCGCCAGTCCACAATCTCAAGCGGACACGCCAATCGCGTGCAGCGCGCCGCCGACCGGATCAATCGCCTCGTCGAAGACGTCCATCCCAACCGCCTCACCGGCGGCGCGCCGGGCGCGCCGGTGTCTCAGATCGTGTTCGACGCCTATGTCGAGCGCTCCAAGCCGCTGCGGATCGTCGGCCTCCTGTTGATGGCGATCGGCGTCGCGATCGGTCTGCATGCGGTGTTGTGCGAGCGCTTTGGAGGCTGGGGCTGCGGCGATGGTCTTTATCAGTCGATCTACGCCGTCACCTCCGACATCGAAGACCCGCTGCGCTATCTCGCGATATTCGCGCTCACGGTCGCGCCCGGCGCGCTGATGCTCGTGCTGGCGCGCGTGGCGCAGCGTCCCTTGCCCAGCACGGTCTCGGGCGCGCAGGCCACGGGCCGCCGCCCGCCACGGCCCGACTAGCGAGGCAGCTCTGGCGGCTCAGCGTCAGGCGCGAACCAACCCTGATAGCGCACGATCAGACCGCCGCCGAACGGTGCGTAGAGCCCGACGTCAAAACAAAACCGTCCGTCAGCCTCATATTCCCGGCTCTCGCTCTTCGGCAGGAACCAGCGCGGCATCGGCACGCCCAGAAACCAGCCCCGTCGTACGGGAAAACGCATCGCGCCGTCTTCTACGGGCAGCTCCATTTCATACGTCATCAGACCAAAGCGCTCGCGGATGTGGCCGGCGCGCGGCGCGGGCGAAAGCGTCGAGCGAAAGACGCGCCCGTTGAAATTGCGCTCCCAGCGCTCGCCCTCGGGCGTGCGCCTGATCATGATCGCGACGGGCGCATCCTCAGCGGCGTTCGGAAACCGAAACACGGCCGCCGCCAGACGCGCGATCAGGCCGGCGCCGCGCGTGACGCGCGCCCGCCCCGAATGGCTCGCCATATCGGCCACGGCATGGAGGCGGCGAACGCTCGACGGCAGAGCGCCCCAGGACGGACCGAGCACGTGTTCAAACAGAGCCGGCGCATCCTCTTCCGTCGTATCGGCCTCGACCGGCAGATCCGACATCGCCTGCAGCATCTCGGCGAGGCTGAGTTCGCCGACACACGGTCGCGCGCCGGGCGCAACGGTTTCACTTCGGCGCAGCACCGCTCGAACGGCCGCGCCGGGAATGAAGGGGCCATCGCCATTGCGCGCGATCAGCCGCCAGCGCCGTTCGACCCTGCGCGCGTTGCGCGTCCCTGTGACGGTGACCGCCATGGCGCCGACATCCGAGCCGAGCAACGCCAGGGCCGCTCCCGCTTTCTCCGCGAATGCTGCGAAGCGCCGAGACGGACGAAACCCGAGGCGCCGGCGCGCAAAAGCGACGAAGGAGACGGCGGCGTTGAGCGCCCAAAACTCGACGCCCGCGCGAAACGTGACGGAACGCGCGCCGAAATGTTGCGGGAACAAGTGAATGTCGGGCGCATCGATGAGCCGCCCCGCCCGCTTTACCCCGTCCGGAAACTGATAGATGCGCCGGTCCGACCAGGCGCGCTGCGTCCGCCAGACGCCGCCGCGATAAAGGCGCACCGGTCCGCCGACTTGCGCGAGATATGCTTCGATGACAGAGCGACCGCGCGCCGAGCGCGCGCCCGGGATGATGGCTGCGTCGATTGTGTCGATATTGTCGAGTCCGTCGGCCAGCGCCTCGACCACGCTCGCCGACAGCGCCGGCGCGCTCGATGCGCCGGACAGAACAAACACGCCGGCGCGGATGGCGGCGTCATCGAGCTCGCTGATGCGCTGCGTGAATGCGGCGTCGTCGGACAGGTCGAGATAATGAATGGCGTTATCGATGCAGAATTGCGCAACGCGCAGCGCGTCCCCGCCATAGTTCTGAAACGGGCCGACCGCATCGATGAGCGCGTCGGGCTGCGCGCTCAGAAGCGGCGCAAGGTCGCCATTGCGGTCTATGACGACGGGCCGACCGCCATGGGTCTGCGCGAATTTTTCAGCGCG
>JAUIEH010000486.1 GCA_030428405.1 Alphaproteobacteria bacterium | reverse complement strand
TGTCCTCGATCGACGGACAATAGCGCGGCCCCCGCCCGGCGATCGCGCCGCCATAGACGGCGGACTGATCGATATTGTCCGCGATGATCTGATGCGTCGCGGACGTCGTGCGCGTCACGCCGCACTCGATCTGCGGCACAGTGATCTTGGTTGTCAGGAACGAGAATGGCGACGGCTCGGCGTCCGCCGGCTGCATGTCCAGGCCCGCCCAGTCGATCGTGCGCCCGTCGAGCCGCGCTGGGGTGCCGGTCTTGAGCCGACCCATCGCGAAGCCGCGGCCATAAAGCGTGTCGGAAAGCCCGATCGCAGGCGCCTCGCCGACGCGGCCTGCCGGGATGCGCTCGTGTCCCACGTGGATCACGCCCTTCAGGAACGTGCCCGTCGTCAGCACCACACGGCCGCAGCTCAGGACCTCGCCGGTCGCAAGCACGACGCCCGTGACGCAGTCGTCCTCAATGACCAGGTCCTCGACTGCGCCGGCGCGCACGCTCAGCCCGTCAATATCGGCAAGCGCGGCCTGCATGGCCTCGCGGTAAAGCTTGCGATCGGACTGGGTGCGCGGGCCCCTGACGGCCGGTCCCTTGGAGCGGTTCAACAGGCGGAACTGGATGCCGCTGGCGTCCGCGACGCGACCCATCACGCCGTCGAGCGAGTCGATCTCGCGGACGAGATGTCCCTTGCCCAACCCGCCAATGGCGGGATTGCACGACATCTCGCCAATCGTCTCGAGCTTGTGCGTGATGAGCAGCGTGGATGCGCCCATGCGCGCGGATGCGGCCGCGGCCTCGCAGCCTGCATGCCCTCCGCCGATGACGACGACGTCCCAATGCGCGCCCATGCTCAGGCTTCCTTCGCTCCGATGGAGCCGAGAGATAAGCGCAGAGATGTTCCACGTGAAGCGCGCTTGGGCATCAGGCGCGACGGAATGCGAGCCGCGTCCACGTCACGCCCTGGCGCCTGTTCTCCGGCTGCAGCGACTCTGACGTCTCCTGAAGCGTCAAACTCAGGCCGGCGCGCTCATACAAACCGACCGTCTCCGCGGCGCTGACGTCCCACATGAAACGCCCCTCCGGCGGCGGACCATGGCGCAGGCTGAGCCAGAGTTCGCCGGCGGGCTTAAGCAACGAAGCGACGGCGACGGCTCCATCGCGACGCTCTTCAGCGCTGAGATGCATCCACACCGCCGAGATGATTGCGAGATCGAAACAACGCCCCGTCGCACGCACGGCTCGCAGGTCTGGCAGCGCGTCATCGAGCCAATTGATCGGTAGGTCCGACCAGGCCGCAACCGCGCGTTCGCGAAGACCGTGACACGGCTCAACGGCAAGCACGCGATGACCCGCGCGTGCGAGATCTGCAGCGTCGCGACCCGCGCCCGCGCCGATATCAACGATATCCGCGGGCGGCGACGGGCGCAGATGCAGAAACGGCCGATGCGCATCCTCAAAAGCCAGCGTCGCGTAGCGCTCGAACAGGGTCGCTGCGTCGCGCTCATAGCCGGCGATGACGTCGTTTCTCTTCGTGGTGAGGCTCATGGCTGAACCTTTCGACCAGCGCCGCGTTTCACATGGAACAGCTTAACGCGCGTCAACAATTCACTTGCCGATGCAGAAGTCGGCGAAGATCCGATCGAGTATTTCCTCGACATCGACTGCGCCTGTAATTGCGCCGATGGCGCGCGCGGCGATGCGCACATCCTCGCCGGCCAGTTCCGGGCTTCCCGCCGAGACCTGCGCTGCGCGCTCCAGTGCCGCGAGCGCATCCTGCAGCGCGTGGCGGTGGCGCGCGCGCGTCAGAGACGGCGCTTCACCGGGCTGCATCTTCGTTGCGACGAGCTCGCCAAGCTGGGCTTCAAGCGCATCCAGACCGTCGCCGGTCAGCGCCGAACCGCAGAGACGTTCCACGTGCGACGGCGCAGCTTCGAAGGCGCGCTGCGCGTCCGCGCCCAGATCCGCCTTATTGATCCATAAGACGTCGCCGCCGTTGAGCGCGTTGATCGCTTCAGCGAGCGTCTCGGGGCGACCCGCATCCGCCACGCCGATGCGCAGATCAGCGTCTTGCGCCGCCCGTCGCGCGCGCGAAACACCTTCTATCTCGACGACGTCGTCAGTGTCTCGCAGTCCCGCCGTGTCCTGGACGATGACCAGATGCCCGCCCAGCGAAAGCCGCGCTTCAACGATGTCGCGCGTGGTGCCAGGCACGTCCGTGACGATGGCGGCGTCGCGCCGGGCGAGGCGGTTGATCAGCGAGGATTTGCCGACATTTGGCGCGCCGATAATGGCGATGCGAAAGCCCTCGCGAATGCGTTCGCCACGATGGTCATCGCGCAGATGTTCGGCGAGTTCGGCTGCAAGCTGGCTCAGAGCCGGC
>JAUIEH010000485.1 GCA_030428405.1 Alphaproteobacteria bacterium | reverse complement strand
CGTGCAGATGAACCGGCGCATGTCGGGTCCGGACGCCTCTCTGAACGCGCCTTTGCGTCAGGACGGCGATGCGGAATGGCAGGACTGGCTCGTCGACGACAAGGCGCCGAACCAGGAAACCGAGATCGCCGAACGCGACGAGTTCGACCAGCGCATGTCGCTTCTGCAGGAAGCCATGGGCGAGTTGAACGAGCGCGAGCGCCACATCCTTCAGGAGCGGCGTCTGACGGACGAGCCCAAGACTTTGGAGGAGCTCTCCACTGTCTATGGCGTCAGCCGCGAGCGCGTGCGCCAGATTGAAGTGCGCGCGTTTGAAAAGCTGCAAAAGGCCATGCGCACGGCGGCCGCCGGCATGGGCCTGATGAACGAAGACGAAGGCGAAGAAGCGCTGGCCTAAGCGCCCGCGCTGCGGCGCGAAGCGGCTGAGAGCGCGCTTCGATCAAGCATCAAAGGGGACCGGCCCGCGCCGGTCCCCTTTTTCTTTGCGCTAACGCTCGGCATTCGCCTCGCTGCTTGAGCGCTGTTTCTTTGCGCTAACGTTCGGCATTCGCCTCGCTTCATGAGCGCTGTTTCTTTGCGCTAACGTTCGGCATTCGCCTCGCTGCTTGAGCGCCGCCCCTCCTCGATGGGACGCAATTTGGGCGACCTACTCGACGAACAGCGCCACGCAGTAGTGCCCTCTGATCAGCGACACGGGCGCGCGGCCGCAAACCTCTTGGGACAAATATTCGAATTGATCTTCGATCTGCATGGCGCGGTTGTTCGACGCCTCCAGCTCGCGCAAGTGAAAGTCCAGCGTCTGGCGCGTCTGGTCATCGGCGCCAGCTGGCATGGCCTCCATGATGAGCTCGGCTGCGCGCAGATGCGTTTCGAGCTGCTCCACATCGGCGAGCGAGTTTGCGCGCCATTCGTCCACGCCTTCGTCAAGCGGCGCGAGGATGGCCGAGAACTCATCATCACTATACGCATTTGACGGATCGAAATCCTGGCGCGTCGCAGCGACCAGATTTCGCAGGCGCCGGAAATATTCCTCATACCGATGCATCAGCGCCCTGCCCCTTATCGTGAAACCTCTGACCTCGTTGAGGAATTGGTCGTCTTGCGTGGGAACGGCGAGCACGGCGTCGGCGAGCGCGCGCGCTTCGGCTTCGGTTACATCGACGTCGCGCGTCCTCAGAAAGCCGGAACTTTCTTCGGCTTCTCCGCAACCGCTAAAGCAGAACGCTTCGCGAAGAGCGGGCGCCACAGTGGGAAGCTCCGTGCTCGGGCGCCCGCGCCCGACAAGCTGGCTGGCGTTGATGAAGGCGTTCTCCGCGCGCTGACCCGGCCGTGTGATTTCTTCGGCGAGCGCTACGGCGTAAGCGCCGTCATCCGGCGTCGTCGCATCGGCCATGGTCGACATGGCGACCAGCAGGCCGGGGCGCTGCGTCTCGACAGTGAAGCCGCGCCCGCCGCGCGTGAACGAATTGCGGCAGGCGTCATAGACGACGAACAGCGCGGAAGCGCCTGCGTTTTCCAGCGCATCGATCTGACGATCCAGGCGCACGCCGCGCTGGGCGACCTGAATGGCGCTTGAGACCGACACGCCGGCCGGGATCATGAAATTGCGCCGCTCGCCGCCTGAACTCGCAACCGCTCCGTGACCGGCATAATAGAAGAAGCCCACCGCCTCTTCGCCCGACGCCGCCAGCGCTTCGCCAAAGGCCGAGACGGCGTCTTCGATCGCCGCAGCGTCAGCGTCGAGAACAACGGAGACCTCGAAGCCGACTTCCTCGAGCGCGGCGCGCAAGGTCGCGACATCGTCATGGGGACGGCGCAGGCTCGGCGGATCGCCGGGATAGCTCTCATTGCCGATGAGCAAGGCGAGGCGTGGTTCGGATTGCGCGACGCCTGGCGCGGCCAACGCCAGCGCAAAACCCACTGCGATCAATATGGCGCGCATGGCATGCCTCTCTCCGGCCGATACGACCCCAAATCCCTTGGCAAGCACAGCCTAACCGTAAATTTGGCGCCAGTGCGACCACGTGCGCGGCGTTGCGCGACGTCCGTCTCAATCCGCCCATTTGCGGCTGGGGGATGTCTGCGGGCGCCTCGCCTGTGCTGACCGTGCGCGCGCTGTTATCCGCGTCGTTTGCGCGGAAAATGCACCTCGCGGTCCCAGGTCGACGCCGTCACGCCGGCATCGCGCAGGATATGCTTCTGTACACGATTTGTCGCTGTCGTACGCGGCAGCGCGTCGACGAAATCGATATAGCGCGGCACGGCGTAATACGGCATGCGCTCTTCGAGGAATTTGATGAGCGCGACCGGGTCGATCGTCTTGCCTTCCGCTGGCGCGATAATGGCGCGGACCTCGTCCTCGCCGACATCG
>JAUIEH010000484.1 GCA_030428405.1 Alphaproteobacteria bacterium | reverse complement strand
AAACACATCGTATACCAATCATTTAGCTGAAAGTCGTGAAAGCGCTCCGGCTCGAATTCGGGCGTCGTGAACACCATCGGCTCGGCGCGCAGATCGAGCCAGGCCGGCGCATAGCGCGTATCGACATTGATCCAGGGAATGGTGTTGTTCATCGCGGCGCCGCCGAGCACGCGGAACGTGGTCATGGCGTTGATGGCCTGGCGCTCATGCGGAGGCGCGCTGAACGCCTGGCGGTGGAAAAACGCATAAGCGAGCAGCATCGGATAAGCGTAGATATACGCCTCTTCCGCGATGGCGCGCGCTTCGTCGCGTGAAAGCGACGCACTGATGGCGGGCGCGCTCAGGAAACTGCTCCGTCGACGGTGAAGCGCTTGTCGACCGGGACGGCGAAGCGCTCCATGTAAAACGAAAGACGCGCGCGCAGGTCCGCGACATCGAGCGCGAAATCTGCCGGCGCATAATCATGCTTGCCGTGCTTTTCCTGCTGGTTGTCCGCAATCCAGGCGCTCATCGCCACAACGGCCTCATTGCTGGGCGCCGGACCGTCTCCTGCCGCATAGATGCTGCGCACGCAGTTGATCGGGTCGGCGATAAGGTCAGGGAACTGAATGTCGACGAAGCGCGGATCGTCATCCGGCCGGTCCTCGACGCCCCGGCGCAGGAGCCGTTCCACAATGGCGGCGATATTGGCCCCAATGGCGTGCGGGTCGGGGTGGTCGAAATAGCGCCTTTGGCCATAGCTCGTCAGGCTGGCGAGCGAGATGATGGCGGGCGCGGGATCGCGGTGGGTCTGAACGAATGTCGCGTCGGGAAACGCATTCATCAGGGGGGCGAGCTGTTCGAGATGCTGGGGCGCCTTGAGCACCCACCGGCCTGCGCCGCGCAGATGCTGCATGGTCTGCAAAACCTGCTTGAAGAACTGATAGCCCGCCATGTGGTCCGCATTCTGATAGAACCGGCTATAGCCCGGAACGACGTAGCTCCACTCAAATTGCAATGAGGCGAAGGCGGGCAGAAGCAGCGTGATGTCTTCATCGGGCTCGTCGACGCGGATTTCGTGCATGCGCGACATTTCCGGCGCCATCATGTGCAGCGTGTCGAGCGAGCCCTGAATCAGCGCGATGCGCGGGTCCGGTTCGGGCTGGGAGGCTTCAGCGTCGCCGAGCGGCAGCGGCGCGACCTGCTCCCAGAACGGCGAGACGCGGGCGTCAGGATCGCGCGCGAGCAGGCGGTGCAGGATTGTCGTTCCCGAGCGCGGCAGACCGATGATGATGATGGGCCGTTCGATGCGCTCGTCGAGAATTTCCGGGCGACGTTTCCAGAGCTCGACCAGCCGCAGCCGGGTTGCGAGCGCGCCTGCCAGCTGCTCGAAGGCATAGACGCGGCCGAGCGCGTGCAGGTCCATTTCTTCGTTCAAAGACTGACACAGCGCCGTCAGCGGCGCCTCCAGCGGCCAGTCGCCGAAATTCTGAAGTCCGGTTCGCTCTTTGGCGGCGCTCTCAAGAGCGTCCGGTGAAAGGCTCAGCGCGCCCGCGCGCGTTGCAGCGCCGGCGATGGCCTCGCGCGCAGCGGGCGTCAGCTCCGGGTTTGCGAATTCATATGCGCGTTTGGTGAGCGAATCAGGGGCGGGCGGCGTCCTCGTCTTGAACATACCCTTCAGCGCCCCCGCCTAGTCGCCGTTCAAACGGCCAGCCTCGCGCAACGCCGCTACGACTTCTTCGGCCGCCTCGTCGGCTTGTGTCGTCGCCGACAGAATCCGGATTTCGGGTTGTTCCGGCGCTTCATAGGGGCTGTCGATGCCGGTGAAGTTTTTCAGCTTGCCCGTGCGCGCCTTGGCGTAAAGGCCTTTGACGTCGCGGGCTTCGGCCACTTCGAGCGGGGTGTCGACAAACACTTCGAAAAACTCTCCGTCCGCCATCAATTCGCGCGCCATGGCGCGTTCGGCGCGGAACGGCGAAATGAACGAGACGAGCACGATCAGTCCGGCGTCGCTCATCAGCCGGGCGACTTCGGCGACGCGGCGAATGTTCTCGACCCGGTCGGCGTCGGTGAAGCCCAAATCGCGGTTCAGTCCGTGGCGGACATTGTCGCCGTCGAGCAGGACCGTGGCGCGGCCTTCTGAATGAAGACGCTTTTCCACGAGATTGGCGATGGTCGACTTGCCGGCGCCGGACAGGCCGGTGAACCACAGCACGGCCGGTTTCTGGCCGAGTGCGGATGCGCGCGCATTGCGGTCCACGTCGAGGGCTTGCCAGTGAATGTTCTGGGCGCGCCGCAGCGAGAAGCTGATCATGCCGGCGCCGACCGTGGCGTTGGTCATCCGATCGATCAGAATGAATCCGCCCGTGTCCTTGTTGTCGGCATACGCATCGAA
>JAUIEH010000483.1 GCA_030428405.1 Alphaproteobacteria bacterium | reverse complement strand
GCCGCGCCGGTGGCTTCCTGTTCGCTCGGCGCGCTTGAATTCGCATACGCCGCCACGCGCGCCATCATTTCCGGGAACAGGCCGGAAATCGGCAGGTTCGACCAGTCAGGCGCGGCGGTGACGTGGAACAGTACAACGCGCCCGCGTCCGCGCCGCGCCGCCGTCACCAAAGGCGTGCCGTCGGCGAGACGCGCCCAGGTCAGCGTGTCGAGCTCTGCGACCGGCTCGGCGAGCACCTGACGGCTGACGGTGACGTCTTCGGGAATGTCGAGGCCGGCGAAGGGGCTGTCGTCTGCAAACGGCGCAAGCGGCTGGGGCTCGTCCCAGCCCAAGGCGCCACCCAGCGCCCGACCGCCTGAACGCAAACGCGTCGGCACGAGGTCATCTGAGCGCTCAGCCAGACGCGGACCGGCGAAGCGGATGAGCAGCCCGCCCTCAGCGACATAGCGCTCAACGTCTTCTGCATCCGGACCGACAATGCGTCCGGCGTCGGTCAGCACAAGCGCGCCCGGCTGCAGCGCCAGTAACTCGGCGAGCGAACCGCGCCGCGTCTGCGAGGATTCCTCCATCGCGCGCTCAATATAGTGCAGATCAGCGAGCAGAGGCTGGCGGTCCTCCAGCGAGCCCGACACGACAAGACCGATCAATGGCCGGCGCCAGGCGTCGTCGAGTATTTGGGTCGAGCCAGCCGATGGCCGCGATTCCAGACGCGCAATGGCGGCGCGGTTGCGCAACTCCAGGGGCAGGCGCGTTTCCGCGCGCGTTTCGGTCGCGCCGTCCTCAAAGGCGAAGCCTGCGCGCGCGAGCGGCCGTCCGTCTGCGTCGTATGCCGTGACGACGCCTTCGCGCTGCCCGGTTCCATCCGCGCGAATGACGGTGGCGGCGAAGCCGTCCGCGATCGGCTCAAGCGGGGTCAGCCCCAAAGGCGCGCGGATCGGCGCCGGCGCGATGACGCGGCCAGGACCGAGTGAAACCAGCGTCTGGGCGAGTTCAGCGGCGCTTTCGTCATGGTCGACGCCGTCGGAAATCCAGGTAGGAGCCGCCGGTCGCTGCAGGGCGCCGGAGGCGAGCGCTGCTTCGATGCGCGCGGCCGCGTCGGCGCGGTCAGGCGCCCAGGCGCGCGGCTCATGCGCGGCAAGGCTGCGGCGCGCCTCACCTGCGTCTACAACGATGATATCCTGTGCGCCGCCCGGCGCGCGCGCGGTGAATACAAGCGCCACCTGACGTCCGGCTTGCCGGGCCGCGTCGATGCGCGCGAGGCCGGCGCGGTTCATCCGGTCCCAGTCCGACGCCGACGCCCAGCCGTCATCCATGACGACGACGATTGGCCCTTCGCCTTCCGGCGGCGTTGGCGGAAACAAGATGGGACGGGCAAGCCCGATGATGATCAGTGCTGCGATCGCCATGCGCAGAAGAATGAGCCACCAGGGCGTGCGCTGAGGCGTTTCTTCATCCGGGTTCAGACCGAATATGAGACGAAGAGGTGGAAAGATGCTGCGGCGCGGAGCAGGCGGCGTCGCGCGCAGCAAGAGCCAGATCACCGGCAAGGCGAGAAGCCCGATCAGCGCGAGCGGCGCCAGCAGCGTCAATGGTCCGAGCGCGAACATGTCTTGTACGTGCTCCTTAGCGGCGCTGCGGCGCGAGGGCGGCGTAGAGCGCCAATAGCGGTTCGGCGGCGGGCTTGTCGGTTCGGCTCGACGCAAATGTCCAGCCGGCGCGCCGCGCAATGTCCTTCAGTCCGGCGCGATGGGCCTCGAAGCGCTGACGATAGGCCTCTTTAATGCTTTGCGCGCGCCCGATGACCAGTTCCTCGCCGCCATCCGGCGCGATGAACTTGACCCGGCCTTCATAGGGAAAAACCTCTTCGGCCGGATCGACGATTTGCACCAGCGCGCCAGTCACGCCCGCGCCGGCGAGCCGTCCCACGCGCTCCGCCCAGGTCTCGAGCGGCTCAAAGAAATCCGACGCCAGCACGACGCGGCCATGGGCGGCGACGGCGCTGATGTGAAAATTTTCAGCACGGCCAGGTCCGTCGGCGAGCCGGCGCGCAGCGCGGTCAAAGCCGAGCCGGCCCGAGCGCGGCATGGCGCTTTCGCCCAGAACCGCGACGCGCTCGCCGCCGCGCATCAGCAAAGAGGCGAGCGCGATCATCAGCACGCTCGCGCGCGCTTTCTTGGTCGGCGCTCCGTTGCCGGAGGAAAAATCCATGCCCGCCCGGCCGTCGCGCCACAGCCAGACGCTCTGAGCGGCTTCCCACTCATTTTCGCGCACGAACAGCGCATCGCCACGCGCCGAGCGTCGCCAGTCGATTTGCGCTGCGCCGTCCTCGACGCGGTGCTGGCGATATTGCCAGAAGCTCTCGCCGACGCCGGCCTT
>JAUIEH010000482.1 GCA_030428405.1 Alphaproteobacteria bacterium | reverse complement strand
ACGCCGGCTTCAGCGATGATTCCGCCGCTCGCCGACAAGCCGGCGCCGGGCTCGGCCTCGTCATCACGCGCTATATCGCCGAAGGCCTCGGCGGCGGCGTGGAAGGGCGCGCGCGCGCCGGCGGCGGAGCTGAATTCGTGTTGACCGTGCACGCGCCGTTGCAGCGCGCCAAGGATGCGGACGCTCAGGCGAGCGACGCGGCCGCGTCGGGAAAACGCACGGCGCGGCGCATCCTCATCGCGGAAGACAACAAGACCAATCAGCGACTGATCCGCATCCTGGTGGAGCGCCTCGGCCATGAGGTCGTGATCGTCGGCAACGGCCAGCAGGCGCTCGACGCGTTTGCGTCGGGCGAATTCGACATCGTGTTGATGGACATTCACATGCCGGTCTTGGACGGCTTCAGCGCGACAGAGACCATTCGTGCGCGCGAGCGCGAAGGCGATGCGCGACGCACGCCGGTCGTGGCGCTGACGGCGGATGCGCGCGATCTGATCGATGCGCGCGCGGAGGCGGTCGGTCTGGATGCGGTTTTGGAAAAGCCGATCGACATCGCCAAGCTCGACGAGACGATCGCGCGGCTGACGCAGGAGCGCTGAGCCTAGTCGAGCCGCTTGTACTCAATGATGTTCAGCAGGCCGATGACGGCGATGAAGCCGAGCAGCGTCAAGATGGCGGGCATACCCATGTCATAGTCTCCGCGTTGCGGTGGTCTTGAGCGGTTTCTATACCGATGCGCAGACCGCGCAAGAGAAGGAAAGTCGCAGCGATGTCCTGGCTCTTGCGCACGGCGCCGATCGTGAAGCCGGTTATGAGAAGCTGGTGGCGGCTGCGTCGTCCGATGACGCTGGGGGCGCGCGTCATCGCACTCGACCCGCAAGGACGCGTCGCGCTCGTCAAGCACACTTATACGCCGGGCTGGCATCTGCCCGGCGGCGGCGTCGAGCGCGGCGAGCGCATCGAGGAATCCGCATTGCGGGAGCTTCACGAAGAAACCGGCGCTAATCCTTGCGAGCCAATGCGTCTGATCGCCGTCTACGCCAATTTCGCGTCCTTTCCCGGCGACCACGTGGCCTTGTTCCAGACGCGCGTAGATGAAGCGAGCACACGCGCGCCTGACCGTGAAATCGCTGAGATTGTCTGGACCGCGCCAGATCAGGCGCCGGATGACGCAACGCCTGCGACGCGCCGCAGGCTTTTGGAGGTGTTCGCGGGCACGCCGGTTTCGCGTGATTGGTGAGTGCGGTTGGCGGTGTGCGCGCGCCGCGGTTATTGAATTTCTCAACACAGTCGGTCTGGTGGAGCGCGCAGATGAACGTGATGCAATTCGTCATGGAGGCGGGGCGGCGTTTGCGCCTGCATCTCGAAGGTGACGACGCGCCCGACGCGCCGGGCGACCGCGGCGCCGACAGCGCGTCTTCGGGCGTAGGCGGCGGCGGCGAAAACGCGCGTTCAATCCGCGAGGCGATTGAAGAACTCGGGCTCGATGCGCGCCGCGTCGACATCCACGTCAATGGCGGACGCGTGCGCGTGACCGGCGAAGCCGAAAATCAGGCCGAGCGCGAGAAGATCCTGCTCGCGGTCGGCAATATCGACGGCGTCTCGGAAGTGGTCGACGAGATCGTCGTCGCCGAAGATGACGAGCCGTCCGACTTCTACGATGTCAAAAAGGGCGACACGCTCTATTCGATCTCGAAAAAGCACTACGGCAAGGGCGGCGAATTCCCGAAAATCTTCGAAGCCAACAAGCCGATGCTCAAAGACCCGGATCGCATCTGGCCGGGTCAGAAGCTCCGCATCCCGCGCCAGAAGGGCGGCGAGAGCTGGGGCTCGAAGGGCGGTTCGGGCGGCGGAAGCTGGGGCGGCGGGAAAGGCTGAGCGGGCTTAGTCCGTTTCCGCCTGCGCGGCGGCCCAGTCCAGCGCAGCGCTTGCGCCCATCAGGCTGAACGTCGCGCGCGTTTCGCGACCTTCCTCATCCGCGAGCGCCAGTCGCAACGTGCGTCCGCGCCGCATGGCGGTCAAAAGTCCGTCTACGGCGTCGGCATCCTGCACGAGCGCCGCGCCTGCGCCGGTCCAGCTCAAAGGCGGTTCGCTCGTATAGAAGCGATCGACGCCAGCGCGGATCGAAGCCGGCGAGGCCATGTCGGATGCCTCGTCCGCGACGCGCCCGACCATCACTTCCCAACGCTCCTGTTCGGGCGTCCAGCTGACGATGACGGCGAAATCAGCGGCGTTTTGCGCTCGAGCGAAGGCCGCACAACCATCATCGAAGCAAGCCGCTTCCCAGTCCCGGAACTGCTCGTCGCCTTCCAGCGCGTCAGGATCGATGCCGGTGGGGCCCGACGCGACGTCGCTTTGCGCATTCGCCGCCCCATCC
>JAUIEH010000481.1 GCA_030428405.1 Alphaproteobacteria bacterium | reverse complement strand
CGCGCAAGCCTGCGGCGCGGAGGCTCCGCTCGACCTGACCGTAAAGTCGGATCCGGAAGCCTGGGCGGCGCGGCTCGGCGGCGCAGTGACCCTGCTCGGCGGCGTGCGTCTGGAAAGCCATGGCGACCTCTCGGCGCTGGACGGCTTTACGGACGGCGAATGGTGGGTGCAGGACGCCGCCGCGAGTATTCCCGCGAAATTGCTCGGCGAGGTCGCCGGCAAACGCGTCGCGGATCTGTGCGCGGCCCCCGGCGGCAAGACGATGCAGCTCGCCGCCGCCGGCGCGGAGGTGACCGCGCTCGATCACAGCCCGGAGCGGCTGGAACGGCTCTCCGAGAACCTTCAGCGCACAAAGCTTTCCGCGGAAATCATCGCCGCGGATCTGCGCGACTTCGCCGAAGACGTCTCCGAGCCGCCATTCGACGCCGTATTGCTGGACGCGCCCTGCTCCGCCTCCGGAACTTTGCGCCGTCATCCCGATGCAGCCTGGCTGCGCACGGCGCGCGCGCCCAAGGAACTCGCCGTCCTGCAGCAGGAACTTCTCGAAGCCGCAGCCCGGCTCGCCAAGCCCGGCGCGCCGATCATTTATTGCACCTGCTCGCTTCTGAAAACGGAAGGCGAGGCCGTCATCGAAGCGGTGACGCAGGCGCGCAGCGACCTCGTGCTTGATCCGATAACGCCCGACGAGGCGCCCGGCGGGCTGCGAGAGGCGATCGCCGGGCCAGGCTGGGTCAGAACGCGTCCCGATTTCTGGTCGGAAATCGGCGGCATGGACGGATTTTTCGCGGCAAGGCTGCGCCGGACTTGATCGCGATGTCGAAGCCTGCGGATAGCCGGGCGCGCGCTGGTATGCGCGTTGCTAGCCTCACGGGCGCAACGCGGCGCACGCTTTGAAATCGTCGCGAACAGGACAAGTTTAGCTCCGCGCGCGCTCCGCGATATCGCCGATGCGCGCGCTCGAAAAATACGCCATTGGTGGGAATGAACGGATTTCAGGACATCGGCCGAGGCGCATGGCGGCGTCTGCGCGGCGCCGTCGGCGCCAGCGCGGCGCCTGCGCTTGATCTCGACGCCGCGCCGCCTTCGCTCCTGACCGCGCCGCCCAATCTGCGCGCGGGCGATCCCGCCCTCGGCCGCGACTTGCGCGCAGGCCGCTTTGTCTTTGGCGGCCAGACCCATGAAGTCGGAGCGCCCGAAGCGCTCTGGAGCAAAGGCGCCAGCGAAGACGGCCGGTTCGGAGAGTGGCTGCGCAGCTTTTCCTGGCTTGATGACCTCATCGCCGTCGAAGACGCCGACGACGAAGCCGCAACGCTCGACATTGCGCGCGCCCATGTCGACGCATGGATCGCGCATCACACCGAAATCGAAGGCAAGACGCGCGACATTGAGCGTCAGGCCCGGCGCATTCTGTCCTGGCTCGGCGCCGGCGCAGGCCTGTTTGGCGGCGATGGCGGCCCGCTTCGCCTGAACGCCCTTCTGCATCAGGCTCAATTGCTCGATGCGGCGCGTTTGCCGACCGAAGGACCCGAACGTCTGACCCGCGCCTTGGCGCTGGCTTGCGTCGGAGCGTGCCTGTCCGATCAGGAGCTGTTGCTCGAACGCGCGCTTGCCGCATGTGAAGAAGAAGCCGGCCGCCAGATATTGCCGGATGGCGGCCACATCACCCGCAATCCCGAAGCGCTGGTGAGGTTTCTGACCGACGCCCACGCGCTGGCGGGCGCGTTGGACGCGCGCGGTCTGTCGGCGCCGGACGCGCTGATGCGCGCCGTGCGCCGCGCGCGCCCCATGGTGCGCTTTTTCGAGCAGCTCGACGGCGGGCTTGCGTGTTTTCACGGCGGCGGCGAAGGCGACCGCGCATTGATCGCGCGCGCGCTCGGCGATGACGGCGAAACCGGCCGCACATTCGGCTACGCCCCGCATTCAGGCTTTCACCGCGTCTCCGCCGACGACGGCGTTTTGATCATGGATGTCGGCGCGCCGGCCGCCGGCGCCTGGGCGCGCGACGCTCACGCCAGTTCGCTCGCCTTTGAGTTCGCCACGAGAAGCGGCCGGCTGATCGTCAATTGCGGCTGGTCGCCGGAATTGCCCGCGCGCCTGCGCGAGCCGGTGCGCGCGACGGCGGCTCATTCCGCGCTCGTGCTCGACGATTCCTCTTCGGTCCGCTTCGATGAGCGCGGCAAGAAGGACGCCGCGCGCGCACGCGTCGATGCGCGCCGCAATGAAGAAGAACTCGGCGTCTGGATAGAGGGCGTGCAGGAAGGCTACCGCGCCGAATTCGGCCTCGCCCATCGCCGTCGGCTGTTTCTGTCCTCCAAGGGCGACGATTTGCGCGGCGAGGACACGCTGTTCCGTCATGTCGAGGATTCGCCCGCCGATCCGCCGCG
>JAUIEH010000026.1 GCA_030428405.1 Alphaproteobacteria bacterium | reverse complement strand
CCATAGGCGCGGTCGCCTTTTTCATGTCCGGCGGAGTAGAGCCCTTCGGAGATGATCGACCACTGCACGGTGAGATTGGTGAGATGGTGCTGACTGCCGTCGCCGCGATAGCTCTGCGAGGACGACAGCGTTTCATCGATCGCCCAGCTTGCCGAGACATGGTCGAGAATGACGTCCGAGCCGCCGACGATGGAGATGGCGTCGTCTTCGACATGTGTTTCATCGCCGATGCGTGAACGGATATAGCGCACGACGACGTCATTGGCGTTGATGCGCAGCGAATAGTCGCGCAGCGTCACGCCGTCGCCGGGCGCGGACTGGCCGGCGATCGTGATGCGGTCGTTTGAAACCGTCAGCGGGCTTTCCAGCTGGATCGTGCCGGCGACGTCGAAGGTGACGATCCTCGGGCCATCCGCCTCGATTGCGGCCCGCAGCGAACCGGGACCGGAATCATTGAGATTCGTAACCTTGATGACGCGTCCGCCGCGACCGCCGAGGCTGTGACGGCCAAAACCGCCGGCGCCTGGAAAGGCGAGTTGTTCGTCCGCGCGTATCGCGCGGCCGGTCGAGCCGTCGCTGATGTCCGAAATCACAGCACAGCCGCTGATAAAGCCCACAAGGGGCGCGGCCGCCATCAGCCAGCGCATCTGCTTCCTCCCTGCGCGTTCTGCGTTTTTCTGCATCCTGTCTGAATGCGCAGCAGATTCACACGCTTGATATTATTGCGATACCGTGGACAATGACACCGGTGTCCAACAGCGAGCCTACCGCGTTATGGCCGACGTTCAACCCCAGATGACAGGCTCTTCGACCCGTTTCGACGAACGGGCCGCAGC
Source organism: Alphaproteobacteria bacterium (assembly GCA_030428405.1). GTDB lineage: Bacteria > Pseudomonadota > Alphaproteobacteria > Caulobacterales > Maricaulaceae > JAUIEH01. Next base: position 12,939 of record JAUIEH010000026.1, on the reverse strand, counting down.
GCGCGCTCTGTCGGCGAATGCGCGTAAGATTTCCGACGGCTTTGTCACAGCGCGCGGCGCGCGCAAGGCTCTGCCGAATTATCCGGGCGAGCTGCCGTCCTCGATGGAGGAGGCGTACGCGATTCAGGATTATTCGATCGCCCGCTGGCCCGACGAAGTCGCAGGCTGGAAAATCGGGCTGGTTCCGGAAATCAGCCGCGCTGCGGCAGGCGCCGACCGGCTCGCCGGGCCGATTTTTTCAAAGCTCGTTTACATTCAGAAGACGGATGAACAGTTTGAAATGCCGGTCTTCCTCAACGGATTCGCCGCGGTGGAGGCTGAGTTCATATTCAAGCTCGGAGAAGATGTAGACCCGAAAGCGCCGCTTACGGAGGACTATCTCTCACGCGTTGCAGGCGAGCTGCATGTTGGCGCTGAGATAGCGTCGAGCCCTTTTCCCGGCATCAATGATCGCGGTCCTTTGAGCGTTGTCAGCGATTTCGGCAATAATTACGGGCTCATAGTCGGCCCGCGGGTTGAGAACTGGCGCGACGTCGACTGGTCGGCGCTCAAGGCCAGCGTCACAATCGCTGGGCGCAAGGTCGGCGAGGCGACGGCGGCGGATCTCTATCTGACCCCGCTCGGCGCGCTTTCGTTTTTGATCGATCTCATGCGTCGGCGCGGCATTGCGCTTCGTCAGGGCGATTATGTTTCAACGGGTGCGGCCACAGGCGTGCATGACGCCGCAATCGGCGATGATTGCGTGGTCGATTTCGGCGAGTTCGGGCGCATCGACATCAGCCTCACCGAAGCGCGCTGACGCGATCAGCGGCCGGGTTGTTTTCCGATCCGAAGATATTGTCCTGCGTCCTGGCGCCGCGTTCGCGAGACGTGGTTAATTCGACCTTGCCGAACGAGTGCGCGCTGCGCTGCGTCGGCTGTTTTCGCATGGGTATGAATTTGGACGCTGGGCGTTGCACGATCTGCGCTTGCGCGATAACTCTTTCGACAGATTAATTACGATTGTGCGTATCGGAACACTCAAAAATTCGTTATCGAACCATTAAACCGCCTTCCGCAAAAATGTCGCCCGGTCTGGCGGGAAGGCATCCATGTATCGCGTTGTTTCTTGCGCGCTGTTTGAACACGAACCATTTCTGCTGGTGCTTGCCGCAGGGATTTGCGCTGCGTCATTTATCGTCGTGGGGCTCGTGGCGCAGCACCTGGAAACCATCGCCGCCGCGCGGCGCGGGTGGATCGCCAGCATGGCGCTCATTGCGGGCGGCGGCACCTGGGCCACTCACTTTGTTGCGATGCTCGCTTATCGTCCGCCTATGGCGGTCGGGTTCGAGACCGGCTTGACGCTTATCTCGCTCGCGATCGGCATTGCGGGCGCGTGGCTTGCATTTTTCGTGCGTGAAAAGCGGCGCGACCTCGCCGGAGCGGTCGTCAGCGGGACGGCGTTCAGCTCGGGCGTCGTGGCGTTGCATTTCATTGGTATGGCGAGCCTGGTGGCTGATGCCTACAGGATGTGGGACCTTGATCTTGTCGTTTCGTCCTGAGTTCTGTGCACGGCGCTCTCGATCGCGGCCTTTCTGGTATTGTCGAAGACTTGCTCTTTACGCTGCTATTTGATTGCGAGCGCGACCTTCTTCGCTGCCGTGATTTCGTTGCATTTCACGGCGATGGGCGCGCTGACGCTGGTTCCGCTTTCAATGGGCGTCGACTTCACAGGCACGCTGAGCGGCGCCGGCCTCGCAGTGGAGGTTACTGTCGCCGTGGGCGCGATCCTGGCGATTGTCGCGTTTCAGGCCGTGGCGCAAGAGCGGGTCAATGCCGCCCGGAGAGAAAACGAAGCCAAATCACAGTTTCTGGCGACAATGAGCCATGAGCTGCGCACGCCGCTGACCAGCATCATTGCGTATGCTGAAGAGCTTGCATTCTCAGCGGAAGAAGGCGGGCGCGAACGCGACCTCCACGACGCCAATGTCATTGTCGAGGCGTCGCAACACTTGCTCGGATTGATTTCTGAGTTGATGGATTTCTCGAAAATTCAGGAAGGCAAATTCGAGATCGAGGCGCGAACTTTCCAGTTCGCGAAATTGATCGACAAAGTCTCCGCCGTCGCCAGACCGCTCGCGGCAAGAAACGGCAACGCGTTCAGCATCGAGTGCTGCACGAAGCTCGAAGAGATCGACACTGATGAGGCGCGCTTGCGCCAGTGTTTGCTCAACCTGATTTCGAACGCATCCAAATTTACGCATGACGGAACAATCCGGTTACGGATTTCGGATGAATGGCGCGCCGATCACCGTGGCTTGTTGTTTGAAGTCAGCGACACCGGTATTGGCATCGAAAAAGAACAGATGGAGCGGATTTTCGAACGCTTCCGGCAAGCCGATGAGACAGTGACGCGGCGTTATGGCGGAACCGGTCTGGGCTTGTCGATCGTCCGAGAAATCGCTGCGCGCTTGGGCGGAGACGTAAGCGTCAAAAGCGAAGTCGGGGTCGGATCATGTTTTTCATTGTGGGTGCTGACGGATTTGCGCCGGATTGAGCGCGAGGTCATGGAACCCCAAACGCAATTGAAAACCAACAAGGAGAGGGCGGCCGCGTGACACAGAAAATCCTGCTCGTGGAAGACCACGAAGCCAATCGAGCCATCATCAAGCGGCGTTTGGAACGCCGCGGCCTCGAAGTGGTCGACGTGGAAGATGGCCGGCGCGCCGTTGAGGCTTATGAGCTTCACAAGCCGCGCTTGATCATCATGGACCTCTCCATGCCGAATATGGGCGGGTTCGATGCGCTGAGCCGTATTCGCGAACTCGACTTAGACGGTCAATTGCGCTGCATCGCGGTGACGGCCCATTCGCTGCCTTCGATCGCCGAGCGCTGCAAGCAGGCCGGCTTTGACGGCTTCATCACCAAGCCGATCGATTTCACTCAGCTTTCGGATGAAATCGACCGCCATTTGGCGGCCTAGTATTGTCGGAATGGACCGAAACACGACGAGTTCGCAGGCGCTGGAGCAAAAAAAAGCGATCGCAGCGTGGGCGCGAGTTGCGGCCTAGCGTTGAATATCGCGCAGCCTGCGTGGCTCATTTGGGCCTGACGGGGCGAGCAGAGCCTTCATCGAGTAGGTCCATCCTTCATCTTAGTTGAGCTCTCGCCGACGTCGCGCGATGCATCGCTCTCGGGAACTGTTGAGCCTCTCAGGCGTTCACTGATTTGACCTTCGTCGCAGCCCTGCGCCGGAGAGCGAATATTTGGACCGTGGAGGGGCCGCTTGGCGTCCGAGGAAAAACCCAAAGGTCGGGTCATTATCACCTATGGTCGCAGCCTGATGGCGCTCGTGGCGGCGCGGTCATTGGCGGAACGCGGCGTCGAAGTCATAGGTTGTGACAGCGTCAACCTGACGGTCTTGTCATTTTCCAAGCACGTCTCGCAAACCTTCACGCATCCTGATTTCGAGCGCGAGCCTGAAGCGGCGCTGCAGGCGCTCGAACGCGCCGTGCTCGAATATGCGCCCGACGACGGCAGGCCATATGTCCTGTTGCCGATGTTCCGTGAAACGAAATTCCTCGCAAAACACCGCGAGCGATTCGAGCCGCTGATTAAAATTGCAGCACCGGATGCGCAGAGCATCAGCGCCGTTCACCCTAAGGACAATCTCGCGCGGCTCGTTGAGAGCGCAGATCTCGCCGCTCCGAAAACGCATGTCTTCAGGGGCGGAGAATCTGAGGACCAGCACGGCGAGTCGTGGGATGCGCTCAGCCCGCCGCTCTTGGTCAAGCCGGCAGACGGCGTCGGCGGCAGAGGCGTCGCGATCGCGTCCAATCGCGAGGAGCTGAGTGCACGTTTTGAGGAGCGTGCGGAAAACGAGACTCTGCTCGTCCAGGAAGTCATTGACGGCGAGGATTATTGTGTCTGCGTGGCCGCCGAAGACGGACAAGTGCGCGCCACTCTGGCCTATCGGAATGTGCTGACATTTCCGCGTGAATCCGGCGCCGGCGCTGTGCGCGAGACGGTGGATGCAGCGCCGTTTCTTGAAACCACCCGCCAAATCATCGCCGCAACCAATTGGAACGGCGTCGGTGAGATCGATTTTCGCTGGAGCGGCGACCCTCATGATCCGCCGCGTCTGATCGAGGTGAACCCGCGTTTCTGGGCGGGGCTGTTTCATTCCGTCGAGACGGGGCCTGATTTTCCGTGGCTCTCATATGCGCTCGCCGCCGGTGAGAAAATTTCGAAAACCGCTGAACCGGATATCGGCGCCCAGACACGCGCGCCTGGCGTTTGGCTGATTTCCGCCGCCCATGATGTTGCGGCGTCTGACGAACAATTTGAGCGAGCGCGTGAGGCCTGGGACTCGGCCAAAGAACAATTCGGCGAGGGTAAACTTGCAAGCGCGCTCGGTGACATGTTCCGCTCCCTGAGAGAGGGGGCGCAGATTGGCGATGCGGCTTCATCTTTGCACGAAATGACGAAGGAGCTTGAATCGGCGCCGCATGAGTTCAGCCGGCACGACGACCCTCTCGTGGGGTTGGGCGTGTTGTTCGTGCTCAGCAATATCGTGCGCCATGGCCGGCTGCCCGACGAACTCAAGCCAACCACAAAGATGGAGCCGCAACCCAAATCTGCGCAGGAGTCGTTTCGCGAAAAGCCTGTCATCGGCGTCACCAAGCCGGAAGATGGCGACGATCTCGCTTTCATGGCGATGACGATGGCGGTTCGTCTTGCTGGCGGCGAGCCGCGCAAGCTGACCGCCTCAGCGCCCGGCGATCCGCGCACGGTCGATGGTCTCATTTTCGGCGGTGGCTCGGATGTTTATCCCGGTCGATATGCCGGCGTGATCAATGAAGGCCAAATCTACGATGAGGTGCGCGATGAGATGGAAGCGAGTTGGGCGGACGCAGCGCGCGAGCAGAACATTCCCGTGCTCGCGGTCTGTCGCGGCGCGCAAATGCTCAATGTCTCGCGTGGCGGCGACCTGTTGGCCGACTTGAAGCATTTGCCGCAGGATGACTATCCGAGCACTACGCTCGAGCGCGTTTTCTTCCGTAAGAAGATAACTGTCGAGCCCGACTCGCTTCTCGCCAGCGCCGTTGAGAAAACGACGTTGCACGTCAACTCGATTCATTCCCAAGCGATCAATCAGTTGGGGGATGGGTTCATCGTGACGGCGCGGGACGCCAACGGCGTCGTGCAGGCGATTGAAGATCCGAGCCTGGATTTTTGCATCGGCGTGCAGTTTCACCCCGAATTTCTCATTCATCGCTCTACGTTCAGGAAGTTTTTCGGCGCCTTCGTTCACGCCGCCGACATTCGACGCGCGCGCGCCTCGCTCGCGCTCAGCCAGCGGCTGGACGTAGCGCTCGCCGCTTAAGCGTATAGCGTTCCCGATAATTGAAGCGCGCGTCGCCATGGTTGGCGCGCATTTGGCGACGGCGCTGCAGATCGCGATGCGCGTCGCAGTCCTCCTGGTGCGCCCACCAGGATTCGAACCTGGGACCCGCTGATTAAGAGTCAGCTGCTCTACCAACTGAGCTATAGGCGCTGAAGGGGGAGCGGGGACGTAAGACCTGTCCGCTCTCACGTCAACTCCATCATTTGATTATCGCAAGAATGCGGCGCTGCGGGGCCGATTAGACGTCATGCCGGCGATGCGTTGGTGTGGCTATCGGCGTTGAGCCGTGTTCGCCAACGGCGCGGCGCCGCGCTTAGGTCGCCGGGACTAGCGCGCAGCGCACCTCATCGCCGTCCAATTTCAAACGCATGCTTCCGTCAGGTAATGGCGGCGCGCGACGGCGTGACCATGCCGGGCTTGGCGCGCCTGTCGGCGGGCTTGATTGGCGGTTTTGCAATCGACGAAAAAAGAACCGGCTTTGCGCCGTCGCAAAGCCGGTTCCAGGTCAACGCCTATAGGGGGGACGGCGTTTCAGTTTCTACCAGCGCCTGCCGCGACGATGGCCGCCGCGATAACCCCGGCGGTAGCCGCCGCGATAGCCGCGGTGGTAGCCGGCGCGATAAGCGCGGCGCGGACCGGCGTGATATCCGCGCCCATAGCCATGGCGGTAGGCGGCGCGCCAATGCGGGCGCGGCGCGTAGCGATAGCGTGGCGGGTGATAGCGATAGGCGCGCGGATAGTAGCGCGGATAATACGCACGCGGATAATACGCGTATGAGTAATAGGCGCGCGGATGATAGCGCGGGCCGTAATAGCGACGCGGGTAGTAGTGGCGCGGGGCATAGCCGCGGTGATGATTGTCGAAATGTCCGGCGTATCCGACCGAGAAGCCGTAGTTCGAGACGCCGAAATAGAAATTATCGGCGCTGGACGGCGCGCTCACCGCTACTGCGCCCGTCAACGCCGTAAATACGATCGCCGCCATAGAGAATAAACGGGTCATGCCGTCCTCTCTCCTTGTCCTTGCTGATGTCGCCATAATCCTGCGCGCTGTCTGAAAGCAGGATGAACGCTGTGTTCAGGTTAATGCCTGCGCGCCGTCGATGGCCAAAAAATGACGGCCGCCCAAACGCTTGGGCGACCGTCGGTTCGATGGCTCAACGCCTAGAAATAATAGAGCAGACGCGCTGAGCCTTGTGCGATGAACCAGCCGTTCGGACCTGGGCATTCGACCGCCGAGATCATGGCCGGATAGCCCTGCCAGTAGCTCTCGATCTCAACCGCCTCACAGCCATAGCCGTAATAATGGGGCGGCCGGTAAATCCAGCTCGCATGCGGGTTCAGAAACGCGAACGAGATGTAGAACAGATCGTAATCGCGCCAATAGTGACGGGCGTAGCCGCGCGGACGGAAGTGACGTCCATGGGCATAACGATGCGGGCGATAGCCGCGATTGTGCCAGCGCGGACCGTGGCCGCGGCCACGAACGCCCGGACGATGCCGACCGCCGCCGTTGAACGCCGGACCGTGTCCGCGTCCGCCGCGGTTGTAAGCGCGGCCATCACGACCGCCTCGACCGCCGCGGTGATAGTCGCGCCCGCCGCGGCCACCGCCATTATAGGCCGGGCCGCGATTGCCGCCGCCGCGCATGCCGCGGTTTCCACCGCCGCCACCGCCACGCATGCCGCGATTGCCGCCGCCGCCATTGTTCACAGCGCGGTTTCCACCGCCGCCACCGCCGCGCATGCCGCGATTTCCACCGCCGCCACCGCCGCGCATGCCGCGATTTCCACCGCCGCCACCGCCGCGCATGCCGCGATTTCCACCACCGCCACCGCCACGCATGCCGCGATTGCCGCCGCCGCCATTGTTCACAGCGCGGTTTCCACCGCCGCCGCCGCCGCGCATGCCGCGGTTTCCACCGCCGCCTCCGCCGCGCATGCCGCGATTTCCACCGCCGCCACCGCCGCGCATGCCGCGATTTCCGCCACCGTGTCCGCCACGCGCGCCACGGTTTCCGCCGTGACCGCCCCGTGCGCCGCGATTACCGCCGCGGCCGCCGCGCGCTCCGCGATTGTCACCGCGTTGCTTGCCGACCGTGCCGGACTTGTCTGGCGTCACTGCGACGTCGTCTGCGATTGCGTCGAGAACGAGCGTGTATGCTGAAGGAGAGTGCAAAGACGGTTGAGTCGACAAGGGTTCCGCCGACGCCGCCGAAGACATGAATCCAGCGCCGGCGATCCCCGCCAACACTACGAGCGCGCGATGCATAGGCGCCTCCGGTTAGAGCTAGTCCCTTAGCAGGCACCATCATTTCGCGGACATGAAACCAGCATGAACGAAATGTTCACGGTTCCATTCAAATGCTGAACAATCAGAAAAAAGCCTTACCGGAGAACGGGATGGCCGAGGAAACCCCGATCGATCTTGAGCACCTCGCACAGTTCACGCTGGGCGATCAGGCGCTTGAGGCCGAAGTTTTTTCCCTGTTTTGCGAGCAGACCCGGATGTGGCTTCGCGCCTTAAGCGTAGACGCAGATGAAAAAAGTTGGGCTTCGGCCGCGCACGCCATCAAGGGCAGCGCACGCGGCGTCGGCGCGCATGCCTTGGCGAGAGCATGCGAGGCGGCGGAGGAGGCGGCGCAGGCATCGCCCGCGCGTCGTTCTGCTGCTGCGGGCGATGTGCGAGCGGCGGCTGAAGCCGCCCTTGCATTCGCCGAGCGCCGGCTTCATCGCGCAGCCGTACGCAATGGCGGGCTCTGAACAGATCGGTGCTGAAACGCGCTAGCTGTCGGCGGTTCGCGTTGCGTCCCAGACGACGAACTCGTGCGCGATGCAGCGCTCGATCAGGAGCCGCCAAACCGGTTCTGCAATGTCGACGCTGAGCCCGGCCTCGCGCGCGGAAGCTTTCACTTTCTCGATCACATCTTCGATGCGGGCTTTATCATAAACCGCCGCACGATCGGTTTTGATGCGGGCGGCCGCTTCCATGCAGGCCTGACGCTCGACGAGGAGCCGCACAAGCTGGCGGTCGATGCGGTCAACGACAGTGCGAACCTCGCTCATGGAGGTGCAGTCCTGCGGCCGCAATTCGGAGGCTGTGTTCGCTTCAGTGGTCATGGCGGCGGTCATCGCACAGGCGCGCGCCGCCGAGAAGCGTAAGCGGCTATCCGGCGCAGTCCGTCTATGATGGCTTTGCGGCGTCCGGCGAAGGCGCGCCGAGCACACGTTCTTGATACTGCGCAGATGCTTCGGCGATGGCGCGCCAAATCTGTTCGGCGAGGAGCGGATCGAGGCCTGCTTGCAGCGCGCTGGCGCGCAGCCGGGCGATCATCTCCTCAATCCGGGCCGGATCGCGAATTTTGGATGCATCGCCCTTCAGCCGCGCAATGACGTCGAGATAGGACTGGCGCTCGGCGAGGCGCTCGATAAGAGCGGCGTCGATACGATCGATTTGCCCGCGCAGCTCCGCAAGGCTTGCGCACTCGGATGCTGGGCGCGCTGTGTCGTTTTGGTCGTTCGCCGCCATTTACGCTTTGCTCTTAGCCGGAGACATCGATGAATTTGCCTGTTTGAAGCTGTGATCGTAAAGGGCGCGCAAAATTCTTGCCGCAATGGAGGGGGTGCTCACATGACGGCGGATCAAAACGCAGCGCCGATGTTCAAGCTCTACGGCATGACCGGGTCGGGCAATTGCGAGAAAGTCCGCATCATCGCCGATGCGCTGGGTCTCGCCTATGAATGGATCGAGGTCGACGTGTTCGGCGGCGAGACGCGGCGGCCGCCATTTCTGAGCGACGTAAACCCCGGCGGTCAGGTCCCGGCCGTCGTCTTCGCGGACGGACGACGCCTGACCCAATCCAATGCAATACTTCTTCATCTGGATACGGAAGGGCGTTTCGTTCCGGACGATCCCTTTCGCCGCGCCGAGATGTTGTCCTGGATGTTTTGGGAGCAATACAGCCACGAGCCGACCATAGCGGTGCGACGCGCGCGTCTGAAGTTCCTCTCCATGAAAGAGGACGAGCTTGATCCCAAGCTGAAGGCGGGCGGCGAGGCGGCGCTTGCGCGCATGAATGAGGTCCTGTCGCGTCAGGACTGGCTGGTGGAGGGCGCAGCGCCGACGCTCGCCGACATCGCGCTTCATCCTTATACGCGCGATGCTGAAGATGGCGGATTTGCGCTCGCCGATTACCCCGGCGTGCAAGCCTGGCTTGCGCGCGGCGCATCCGCCTTCGGACGCGCCTCGAGCGGTTAACCTTAACGTTCACGGTGTATTTTTACTGAACAAATCGCGGCGTTAACTGTATCGCAGCGCGGATTGATGCGCGCCTTTTTCGTATCGTGCCGGAACTGCTTTCGAGGGGATTTCGGTGCGAGCGCACGAGTTGAGCTATTGCGACGGCGTCGGTGTTGAGCGTCGCTTCCGCGCGCGCGCGCGGTCAGGCTATCGCGATTTTCGCGCGATCCGGCGCGGCGGAGCTGCGCTCGCGCGTTTACTCAACTCGAAGGACCGCGCACAGCGTCTCAAGGCGCGTTTTCCGCGTCGGATGAGCGAAGACCTCGCTTTGCTGACAGGCGCGCTCAATTCTTCGCGCCACACGGATCCTGAGTTTCGCGCGAAATGGCGCCCGCTCCTATTGGGGCTGCTTGAAGCCGATCATCGCGAGGGGCTCGTGACGCTGGAGCGGTTCGCGCGCGCGCTCGAACGTCAGTATGAAGCGCGTGCGCCGCGTCCCGAACGCTGGGACCCGGCCCATTGCCGCGCACGCCGCTTCAAGGCCGAGATCGACGCCATCATGGCCGGTTGGTCAGGCGTCTGGCAGGCCTTTGCGTTCGAGCATGAAACCGAAGCGCACCGGCCAAAGGTTGCAGCGCCGCACTGAGCGGGAGCTATTCGCCGTCATTCTCCGCGCTTGGCGCGCTGCTTGGCGGGCGCGCAGACAATGCGCGCTGCGTCGTCAGATAGACGGCGAAACTCGCCAGCCAGTGACCGCCCTCATAATGTTCGTCCGAGACAGCGGCGATGCCGGCTTCGCGATGATTGGCCGCTGCTGCGCGCAAAGCCGGCGCGCGCGCGTCGTCGTCGCCCAACGCGCTTGCGATCGCTTCAAGATTCCAAGCGCGCGCGAGATTGACGCCGTCGAGATGGACGAGCTTGCCGTCGCTCGGATCGCGCACGATGCCAGGTTCTATCCAGTCGCTCGCGCCGTCCTCGGGGATGCCCGGCAGAAACGCTGACAGCCACTCCGAATAAGCTTCCGGCGCCAGCACGCGACGCATGAGATCGGCTTCCTGCAGGCAGGGCGATAGGAAGTCCTCGCCCGAGGGCTCGTACGAAATCGGGCAGGCGACATCATTTTCATGAAAGCGCAGGCTCGCCTCGATCAGGGCCGCTTCGAGATCCGTGTCGCCCGCGGTGCGCGCCCAGTCGATAGCGAGCGAAAAGGCGAACGCGCTCTGGTTATGCGTGCCGATGCGGATGGGATAGACGAGATTGGGCAGCCAGCTTCTGAACCGGTCCGCGATCAGCGTTTCGAGCGGCTGCAGCGCTTCGAGCCAGGCTTGCGCGCGCGGATCGTCCCATTCGCGCAGCTCTGCGCAGAGCTGCAACAGCCAGGCGATGCCGTAGGGGCGTTCAAAAGACTGCCGGCCCTCGCCTTCAAAATATGCAACCTCGCGCGCGATGTTTTCCGGCGTGAGATTAGTGTTGAGCGCGGCTTCTGCAGCCGGCGCGAACTCGCCGTCAGGCGCAAGTCGCAACAGCCGCACAAGCAGCCAATGGCCGTGCACGGCGGAATGCCAGTCAAAGCAGCCGTAAAAAGCGGGCGTCAATTCGCGTGGCGGCGCGATATCGTCGTCGCTGCTCAACACATGCGCGATTTTGTTCGGGTACTCGCGTTGCACGCAAGCAAGCGCGAGACCGGCAAAGCGTTCGACCAGCTCGGGTTCGGGAGCGTTCTGCGCCATAGCTGCGGACTGTCCGCATATTGTCGAAAGAAACAATCCGGCGGCCGCAATGATCGCGCGCATGAATGAACCCCATTCTCAGCAAACACAGCGCGAAGCGTCGCACGACAGTCATAAATCCGTCCATGGGCGGATTGTCTGTGGATTGCTGTGCGTTTCTCCGTCTCTCTGCTTGAAGACGCGACGCGCGTGAACTTTTCTCGGCAGGCAACGCCGCGCGTCTCGACGGTCATCGCCGAGAGGGGGCCGCACAGGCGCATGAGGTGAGGCCTGGCATGCTCGAAGAAATTGCGTCTTGGCCGCTCGATGCGGAAAGCGACGACGTCGGCCGCTACTTCCTCAGGACCGGAGCTGTCGATGCGCTCGAAAACGGCGCGGCCGCACTAATCGCGGGACCGCCGGGCGCGGGCAAGTCGGCGCTGACCGCCTATCTCGTCTCGCGCGGCGGCGTGCATCGGCCGACCAAGCGCGTCGCGGTCAAGGACGCGCTCATCGCCGCTTTCCCGCGCGGCGAGGAAGGACGAGCGCGCGCACGCGCATTTGCGCGCTACGTCATCCTGTTCGGCGCCTTCGAAGCGCTGATCGGCGAGGGCAAGCTGCAAGGCTCCGGCATTCGCGAGATCGCGCGGTTATTTGCGCTCGACATTGGCGATCGGGCCGAAGCCGCGCTTGCGCATTGTTTCAGCCCGGCCATCGTGTTCGAGGTCTTCGGCGCAACGCCAGTTCCCACCAAGGGGCGCCCAGCGCTTGAATCCGGCATCGAAGCGATCGCTCAAAGCCTCGCGCCGATCATTGATGACCGTCGTGTGTTCGCGATTTTCGACGAGGCCGACGAGCACGGCGCTCAGCGCGGCGCTTTTGACGTGCTCAAAGCGGACGCGCTCGATGCGCTCTTGCGCGCCAATGACGATCTCGCCGGCGCCGTTGGCGGTCTGACGCCGATCATCACGGCGCGGCGCGCCGTGCTCGACCGCTTGAACCCGCAGCTCATGCGCGATTGGGATGCGCGCAGCGTCAATGTCGAGTGGAGCCGGACAGCGCTCTACGAACTCGCCGCGTTTCGCATCGCGCGCGCGGCGAGCGCGCGTTTCGAGCCCGGTCAGTATACGGCAAGCTCGGTCATCCGGCGCGTGTTCAAAGGAGCGGAACGGCGCATGGCCGCGGAAGCCGAGGGCGGACGCGACCGCGTCTGGCCCTATGTCTGGCGGCGCACTCGCGGGCGCGCGCGCGACATGATCCATTTTGTTCGCGCAGCCTGTCAGGCGGCTTTGGCGCGCGGACGCTCTGATGTTGATGCGCAGGCGCTGCAGGCCGCCGATCGCATCCATGCCGCTTATCTGCGCGATGAAGTGGCGGGCGAACTCAACGGCGAGTGGGCGCAGTCGGATGCGCTTTTGGGCGTGCTCGCTCAGATCAATCCGCGCGGTTCGGATGCGGTCGTGTTTCAGCGCATCGTAGAAGACCACATGGCCAAGCTCGGCGAAACGGAGGGCGTGTTCGCCGTGCGCCGCTTCATCGAAAGCCTCTATGAGACCTGCGCCATCGGCAACGCCTCAGCGGGCGGAACGGGCGAAGACGCCGCCT
>JAUIEH010000025.1 GCA_030428405.1 Alphaproteobacteria bacterium | reverse complement strand
CGTGATGGTCTTTCTTGGTGTTCGCACCGGCCTCATCGTCGGCGCCATCGTGCCCTTGTCCATGCTGCTCGCCATCATCGTGATGCGCCTGCTCGACATCGAACTGCAGCGCGTCTCGATCGCAGCTATGATCATCGCGCTGGGCCTTCTCGTCGATAACGGCATCGTCGTCGCCGAAGATATTCGTACACGACTTTCCTCCGGTCAAAGTCGGAAGGACGCCGCCTCTGCGGCCGGCGCGACGCTGGCGCTTCCCTTGCTGACCTCTTCGCTGACAACGATGCTGGCGTTCTTGCCAATGCTGCTGTCGGTCGGCTCGGCGGGCGAATATACGCGCTCCTTGTCCCAAGTGATCATCATCGTCTTATTCGCGTCCTGGTTGCTCGCGATGACGGCGACGCCGTCCATGTGCGCCTGGTTCCTGCCGGCGAGCGGGAGCGCTAGGGCGCCAGACCGCCAACGCGAAACGCACGGGATCGCTGTGCGCGTCTATGCCGGCCTGTTGCGCGGCCTGCTCCATATCCGCCTTCCGTTCCTGGCGCTGATGATGGCGGGCTTGGTCGGCGCAGGAATATTGTTTCAGGGCGTGCCGAAGGCCTTCTTCCCGGAATCGGACCGCAACCAATTCCTGGTTTATCTCGACATGCCGGCAGGCTCGTCCGTGCACGAAACCCAGCGCGTGGTCGAAGGCGTTTCACGCTGGCTTGATCGCGAAGAAGACAATCCCGAAGTCACGTCGAACATCGCCTATGTCGGCGACGGCGGGCCGCGCTTTTATCTGTCTCTCTCCCCGATGGACCCTGAACCTCATCACGGCTTCATCGTCGTCAACACCGCTTCGGCGCGCGACGTTCCGGCTCTGGTCGAACGCACGCGCGAGCATATTCTGGAGACCTATCCCGAAGCGCGCGGTCGCGTGAAGCCGATGTGGATGGGCCCATCCGAAGCGGGACTGGTCGAGGTGCGCATTAGCGGTCCGGATGCAGAGCATATCTATGAGCGCGCCCAAGCCGTTGAAGCGGCCATGCGTGGCGTGCCCGGCGCCATCAATGTGGAGAACGACTGGGAAAACCCGATCCTTAAACTGCGCGTCGAAGTCGATCAGGCGCGCGCGCGCCGCGCCCAGGTGACGAGCGAGGAAATCGCCATGTCCCTGTCAGCGTTTCTGTCCGGTTCACAGGTGACGGATTATCGCGAAGGAGACGCCATCATACCGGTCGTCATTCGCGGCGATGAAGACGATCGCGCGGGATTGTCGGCCTTGCAGTCGATCGAAGTGTTCTCGGTCGCGCGCGGCGTCAATGTGCCGCTCCTACAAATCGCGGATATCGTTCCTGAGTTCCAATTCGGCCGTATACGCAGGCTAGATCAGGTGCGCACAGTGACAGTGCGCGGCGTCCATCGCCGCATGAGCGCCAACGATTTCGCAGCGGTCTTGCAACCCGCTCTCGATGGTCTCGACCTTGAGCGCGGCCATGAATGGGTCTGGGGCGGCGAGATCGAAAATTCAGCGGAAGCGATCGGTCGCTTGTTTTCCACCATGCCCTATTGCCTGGCTGCGATCGTCGCCTTGCTGATCTGGCAGTTCAACTCGTTCAGGCGTCCACTGATCATATTGCTGACGATTCCGTTGTCTTTCATTGGCGCCGCCGCAGGACTCGTCATCATGCAGGCTACGTTCGGCTTCATGGCGATACTCGGCCTCTTCAGCCTCGCCGGCATCATCATCAATAACGGCATCGTCCTGATCGACCGCATCGATCAGGAGCGCGCGGAGGGCGCATCGGTGCGCGACGCCATCGTCAACGCCGCCGCTGCGCGCCTGCGCCCCATCGTCATGACGACGGTGACGACCGTGCTCGGCCTCCTGCCCTTGATCTTGTTCGGCGGCGCGTTGTGGTACGGCATGGCCAATGTCATCGCCTTCGGCCTCGCGGTCGGCACGCTGTTGACCCTCGGCGTCGTGCCCGTGCTCTACAGCCTGTTTTTCCCCGAACCACGCACTCAGAAGTCTCGCACTGAGGCGCCGGCCGCCGCACGAGCAGAGGCGCGGTGATGCGCGTTCTCGCTCTGGGTACAGATGACCTGAAAGGAGCAGGCGCGCGATGATCCTCGAGCAGCTTGCCATCGGCCTCGGCGCCACACTCGCGACCATCATCATGCATGCGCTCTTCATGTCGAGTTTTCAGCGCTGGTTCGATCGCCGCAGCCTCAAGCCGGTATTGGGCAGCATAAGGTTATCCGTAGGCGCAGTTTTGTGCGCAGCGATCATTTGGCTGCTCATTGCGATGCTGGCTGAGATAACCCTGTGGGCGGTCATACTCGCGCGCGGCGGCGCCGTGGCCCCTGCGGATGCGGCGTTTTATTTCGCACTCGTCAGCTTCACGACGCTGGGCTATGGCGACATCACGCTGGCGCGCGAATGGCGCATTGTCGGCGGCTTCATCGCCATAGACGGGCTGTTGATCTTCGGTTGGTCCGTGGCCGTGCTGGTCGATGTGCTCAGGGCCGCGAGACAATCGGCAAAAGCGCTGCATGTCTGATCCCGCAACGGCCTGCCCCGGCTCAACAGACCCGCGACGACCGCGACTATGCTGCTGATTGCGCCATGCCCGGCGACGCCCGGTTCGGCGGCGGTTTTGCGGCTCGCATATTCATTGGTGAGACAGTCGGCACGGCGTTCGCCGGAGACGACTTGACGCCCGAAGCTGTGATGGAGCGGAAGGACGCCGTCATGGACCTGGACAATTTCGCGGTCCCTGCGAACTCGGATCAATCCGGCGCCCGGCTGTCAGCGGCGATCGCGTCGGCGAACACCGATATCGCCGAAGCTTTGGCGGCGGCAAAGCGCGCGCGCAAACGCAGCGAGTGACGCCAGAGCCGACGCCAACGCCCCGGCGCGCCATCAACCACATCCGGGGCCTTGGCAGACGCCGGCCTGCCTGTGCCCCAATTGGTCCCCCGGCGCGCCTATTCTCGGCACTCGTAATCCATTGATCTGCACGGCCCGTGAAATCTGGCGGTGAGGGTGGGATTCGAACCCACGAGACGGTTGCCCGCCTACACGCGTTCCAGGCGTGCGCCTTCGACCACTCGGCCACCTCACCTCAGAGCCGGGGGACTATAGTCAGGCAGCATCGCCGGGCAAGGCGCGCGCGCGGATTATTGCGCGCCGGCTCGTCGCTCTGGCTCCGCGTGCTCCAGCTCCGCGCGCTCTGGCTCTGCGTGAATGGCTGACTTGAAGCGCTGCTAGTTCCAGCTCGCTAGGTTCGGCTCGGCGTAGCGCACGATCGACTGGGCTTCGAGCTGCTCGATAATGCGCGCGGACAGCTGGTTGGCCGCAGCGGCGTTGCGCGGCTCCGGCCCCATATAGTCGAGCGTGGCGCGGCCCCCATAAGACATGCGCGTCAGGCGCAGATGGCGGAAAGCCGGGTTGCTGGCCGCAATCTCATCGAAGGCGGACTGAGCCGCGCTGGGGTCCTCGCGGAACAGGGAGGCGAGCCGGCGCGCCTCCTCGCCGTCGAACTGGACGAGGAATTGAAGCTGCGGATTTTCAGCCGCGGGACCGTAATTGCGCACACTCTCCGTGCCGACGCGGGTCGAGCCGAGATCGCCATTGCGCGCGGTTTCAGAACGCGGCGCAGCGGCCGTCTCGACCACTTCGTCCGCGCCATCCGTTGATTCCGGCGCGGCCGCGGGCGCGGCGGCCGGCTCGGGCGCATGGCTGAGCGTGTAATAGCCCGCCGTTCCGAGGCCGGCCACTGCGGCGAGCGCGACAAGCGTGCGGGCGACGCCGCCAATGGGTCCGTCTGGTCTGCTCATGTCGTTATCCTATTCCCGCACCGCTCGGCCGAGATCCATCAGCCCCGCGCCGCAAGGACGGAAGCACTGACCCGGTTCGCCCGTGATCGGCGTTCCGCCCGGCGTTTCCGAACACGCTGCGCGGCACTGCGTTTCAGTGCGCGGCGCGCGCGCGGTGTCGACGACGAGGGAGATGAGCTCCTCATTCGTAGCGTCGCGATATTGCGCGCGCAGGAGCGCGAACGCGGCCGAGACATGCGGCGCGGCCATCGAGGTGCCGTTCTCATAGGCGTAATCGCAGGTGGTGAACGTCTCGCCCGTCTCCGGATCGACGCAGTCGCGTCCCGGCCGGATCGACAACACGCCGTCGGGGCGGTTGTCATTATTCAGATCGGCCAGGAGGTCGCCGCCCGGCGCCATGATGTCGACGCCCGCGCCATAGTTGGAATACCAGGCAAGTTCGCCGGCGAAATCGCCTGCCGAAACGGTCACGACATTGTCGCAGCCGGCCGGAGAATATTCTTCGACGTCGAGGCCGGCATTGCCGGCGGCCGCGACTACGATGGCGCCGGCGCCGACGGCGTCGTTGATGGCGTCCTGCATGGAGCGCGGGCAGCCGCCCGGGGTGCGGAAGCCGAGCGACAGATTGATGATCTGCGCGGGATTGGCGTTCCAATATTCCTCGGTCTCCCCGCCCAGGAGGGTGACCTGAGCCGGCTCAAGCCCGACGGCCCAGCGAATGGCGTCGATAATGTCGGACTGCAGACCTCCGCAGCGGCCAAGCGCGCGGATCGGCACCACGGTGACGTTCCAGGCGCCGCCGGCGACGCCGTCGCCGTCATTGGTCGAAACCGCGCCGACCGTGCCCGCGACATGCGTGCCGTGATAGCTGTCCTCGGCATACGGACCGTCAAGCTCCGCACACGCATCGCCCGGATCATTGGGGTCGCGGTCGCGGCCGATAACGTCGTCGTTCTCGTGATAGGCCACCGAGACCATGTCGACGCCGTCCACCACATTGGCCGAGCCGACGATAGCGGGATGATTAAGCGCGAGCCCTGTGTCGATGACCGCCACGACGACTTCGCGCGAACCGGACTGGCCCTGACGCTCCCAAAAATCGAGGAAGCCAGCGCCGCCCGGCGCGTTCTCGTCGCTGTTCCCCTCGCCCTGGTTCAGATAGTGCCACTGAAGACCGAGCAAGGGATCGTTCGGCGCGGCGCTGACCGTTTGCTGCGGCCGGCGCGACATCATCATTTCGTGCGAGATCAGATAATCGAGCTCGACATAATCAAACTCGCCAGAGTCCTCGAGCGTGCGGGCCGCACAGGCGACGGCGAGCGCGGGATTGCGCTCAAGCTGAGCCGGCGTCGGATTGGCCGGGCAGCGCGCTTCGCTCGCTTGCAAGAGACGCGGACGCCGACGCGACACGGCGGCCATCACCGCGCGGCTGGAGGCTGCGAGCCCGCGGCGCGAACCGGCTGCGGCGCCGGTGGAGAAATTCGAAAAGCCGCGCGTCATGTTGCGCACGCGCTCGGCGCGCTCCGGGCGGACCATCTCGGCGCGCACGCCTTCTTCGGCGAAATCCTCATCCGTGATGTCGTAGTCGAGCGAGATCATCATCGTGCGCCGGCCGACGCGTTCAATGTCGCCGACGGCGAGCGCGCCTTCGACGGCGCTTTCGACATTGGTGTTGACCGAAAAGGAGCGGACATCGCCGACATTGGCGCCTTCCGGCAGCGCGATGTTCTGGCGCGGACGCGCAATCAGGCGGCCGGCATAGAAGCGCTGAGCGCGCGCCTGCTCGCCCATATTGGACTGGGCTTCGACGACTTCGCGGCTTTCGCCGAAACCGGTGATGGCGCGCTGCTCCGCCTGGAGCTCGCGTATCCGGTCGATGAGCGAGCTTTCAGCCGGCGGGCAGAATTGGCCGAGCGGCCCAGCGGGCACGCAACCGATATCGCCGCGATAAAAATAGAACGCGAACACAAGAAGGCCGCCGAGCAGGCCGATCGTGAACGTACGCATCTTCCGCACCCCCGTCGCGCAGCTTGTCGCCGTCGCAGATTAACCGTGAGTTTGACATTACTGAGGCGCTGACGCGACTCCCAGCACGCATCGCATGCAGGACATCGTTCGTCCGCGCAGCGCGGCAAGCCCATCACGTCATCGTCATTTACAGCGGACGCGCGCGCTTCGGCTTCCTATCTTAGCGCAGACACCGAGGAACGGAGCCCCGCCAATGTTCTCCAAGACGACCGCCATCACACAGGATCAAGCGCTTCCGGGCCGCGCTGATCCGATCGCCACGGCCAGCGAACACTATGTCACCGGCCGGCCGCTGGCCGGACCCTATCCGGACGGCTTCGAGGTCATCGATGTCGGGCTTGGCTGTTTTTGGGGCGCAGAACGCCTGTTCTGGCGCGCCGAAGGCGTCTGGGTGAGCGCCGTCGGCTATCAGGGCGGCTACACGCCCAACCCCACCTATGAAGAGGTCTGCAGCGGCGCGACAGGCCATGCCGAGACCGTGCGCGTGGTGTTCGACCCTGCGCGCATTTCGCTGGACGACGTCTTGAAGCTGTTCTGGGAAAACCACGACCCGACCCAGGGCATGCGCCAGGGCAATGATGTCGGCACGCAATACCGCTCCGTCATCTACACCCATTCAGAAGCGCAGGCCCTAAGCGCGGAAGCCTCGCGCGCGGCCTATGAAAAAGCGCTGAGCGCGGCCGGCCGCGGGCCGATCACGACCGAAATCCGCGCCGCGCCGCCGTTCTACTTCGCCGAGGCCTATCACCAGCAATATCTCGCCAAAAACCCCAACGGCTATTGCGGGCTGGCGGGCACGGGCGTGACCTGTCCCGGAACGGCGTCGGCGCCAAGCTGAGGTCCAGCACCAAATTCGCGTCCGATGTAGTAACGGCGCAACCGACGGGGGAAATGCACAGCGACAGCATCACTGAGAATGAGAATGCGTTGCTAGTGCGCGATTTTGTCTGCTACCGCGTTTCGCGAGGGACGTCCGGGGATGACAGACATGTCGGAAAATCAATCGCGCCAGGCGGGCTCGGTTCGCCGGGCGGCTGCGCTTCTGGCCGGCGCCGCCGGCTGCGTGCTCGTCGTTCAGGCTGCAGCGTCAGCGCAGGACGGCGATGTCGGCGCGATGCGGCCCGTCTTCGACAACGCAGCGCCCGTCGAAACGGCGAGCGCCGGCACGGGCCGCGAGCGCATGGTTATTCTCGGCTCGCGCGCGGCGGTGCGTGAGCTGGCCGGTTCCGGCGAGTTTCTGAGCGTCGAAGATTTGCGCGTGCACGCCTATGAGGATGTGAACCGCGTCCTGCGTGTCGTGCCTGGCGTCTATATCCAGGAAGAAGACGGCTTTGGACTGCGCCCGAATATCGGCCTGCGCGGCTCCGGCCTCGACCGCTCCTCGCGCATCACGCTGATGGAAGACGGCGTGCTCGCTGCGCCTGCGCCCTATTCGGCGCCGTCAGCCTATTATTTCCCGACGGTCGGCCGGATGAGCGGCGTCGAAGTCATCAAAGGCGCCGGCGGCGTGCGCTTCGGACCGCAGACTATAGGCGGCGCCATCAACCTCATCTCCACGCCGACGCCGTCGGAAACGCAGATCTTCGCCAATCTGCGCGCCGGCGAGCACGACACGCTGCGCGCCCATGTCTATGGCGGCGGCCCGCTTTATGAGAACGACGCCGTGCGAATCGCAGGCCTGGTCGAAACCTTCCAGGATACAAGCGGCGGTTTCCGTGAACTCGATAATGGCGGCGATACGGGCTATCGCATTGAAGACTACACCGCCCGGCTTGAGCTGGAGACGCGCGGATCAGGCGGCCTCCGCCACTTCTTCTCCGTCAACGCACAATATTCAGACGAGCGCTCCAACGAGACCTATCTCGGCCTGACGGATGCCGATTTCGCCGCCACGCCTTATCGGCGCTATGCGGCCAGCCAGCTCGACCAGATGAATGCCGAGCATTCCCAGTTCAGCGCGCGCTGGCGCGCTGAGTTCGGCAATGGTTTCGATCTGTCAGTCGCCGCCTACCGCACAAATTTCGCGCGCGACTGGTTCAAGACCGAGCGCGTCAATCCCGCCGGCACGGCGGTCAATTCAGGATCGAGCGGCGCGTCGACATCGTCCGTGCTTGAAGCGCCCGGGGCGAATGCGGCCTCGCTCGCCATATTGCGCGGTGATGCCGGTCTGGTCAGCGCGGACGGCGCCGTCCTTATGCGTCACAATAACCGCGAATATTACGCACAAGGACTGCAGGCGGTCGCAGGCTATGAGGGCGACTTCTTCGGGGCCCGGCACGACATCGAGTTCGGCGTGCGCGTACATTATGACGAAGAAGACCGGTTCCAGAATTTCGAGCGCTTCCGCATGGATAACGGCGCGCTCGTGCGCACGGGCGTGGATGCGCCGGGCTCCCAATCCAATCGCGTCTCCTCCGCGGAAGCTATCGCGGTCTATATGCAGGACACCATCGAGTGGAACCGCTGGACGTTCATTCCCGGCGCACGCTTTGAATCGATCACGCTGACGCGCGAAGATTTTTCAACCGCCGATCCCACGCGCGCGCTCGGACCGACGCGCACGCGCGAAAACGATGTCAGCGCCTTCATTCCCGGCCTTGGCGTGGTCTACGACCTCTCAGACCGCATCAGCCTGTTCGGCGGCGTGCATCGCGGCTTCTCGCCGCCATCGCCGGGCTCGACCTCCGACGTTGAGGACGCCACGAACTGGGAACTCGGCGCGCGCGCCTTCTTCGACAACGCCCAGCTCGAAGCCGTTGCGTTCTACAATGACTATTCCAACATTGTCGGCACGTGCACGGCCTCAACCGGCGGCGGCTGCGTCATCGGCGATCAATTCGACGGCGGCGAAGCGGAAATCTGGGGACTTGAGCTTTCAGGCCAATCCGACCTCGGACGTTTCTTTGACGCACCGGTCGGCATCCCGTTGGGCTTCGCCTACACCTTCACGTCTGCGGAATTCTCCAACGACTTCACCTCCGGCTTCGGCCCCTGGGGCACGGTGACGGCGGGCGATGAAATCCCCTACATTCCGGAACATCAGCTAACCGCCTCGATCGGCCTGACCGGCGAACGCTGGGACGCCGAACTGCTCGCCAATTATGTCGGCGAGGTGCGCACGGTCGCTGGACAAGGCGACATCGCGTTCAATGAGCGCATCGACAGCCGCGTCATCTTCGACGTTTCAGCCGGCTACGACCTCACCGAGCATGCGCGCATCTCCATTCAGGCGCGCAATGTGTTCGATGAGGAATACGCCGTCGCGCGCCGGCCGGCCGGCATTCGCGCCGGCATGCCACGCACGTTGCTGGTCGGTCTGACGCTGGATTACTGACAAACGCGCCGGGCGCGGCCGCTCTTATTCGGCGGCTGCGTCCTGGCTGTCATGCAAGAGCTCGCGCGCGCGTTCGAGATTGCGCTCGGCCATGACGGCGTAGCGCACCGCGCCGGCCAGACGGAACACGCCGAGCGCGTCGCGATAAGCGTCCATGGCATCCTGCAGCCGGCCGGGATCGCGTAACCGCGCGCCCAGGGTCGTCAGCACAAGGCCCATATTGTTGCGGGTCGCCGCCCAGTCGACGCGCGCGCGCTCTTTAGTGCGCACGGTGAGCGCTGCGCGATGCGCCTTCAGCGCCATTTCGAGCGCTTCCACGCCACGATTTGAGCGCTCGCCGAGCACGTGCAGCGCATTGCCCAGATTGTTCTGTGTGCCGGCCCATTCATAAGGGTGCGCCTCGCGTGGCAATTCCTCGAGCGCGTGCTGATAGCAGAGCACGGCCTTTTTGAGCGCCTTCTCATCCGCGTCGCGTTCGCCGATGGCGTGATAGGCGTTGCCGAGATTGTTCTGCGTCTGCGCCCATTCGTATGGGGATTGTTCGCGCGTGCGTTCGGACAGCGCTTCTTCATAGGCCCAGATCGCCGCCTCGATCGCCTCGGCCTTGGGATCGTTCTTGCCAATATTGAAGAAGGCGTGGCCGAGCTGGTTCATCGTATCGGCCCAGGCGAGCGGCGTTTTCTCGCGCGTGCGCTCCTGCAGCGCGGCGCGGAAGGCGGCCACCGCCTCGTCAAGCTTGGAATGATCCTGCGTGCGCGCGCCGAGCGCGGCCAATGCAAGACCGAGATCATGTTGGGCCTGCGACCAGCCGGCCGGATCGATCTGGCGCGCGCGGTCGGAAGCGGCCTGACGGTAAACGTCGATCGCTTGTTCCAGCGCGCCCTCGTCGCCGGAAAGCTCGGCCAGGCCGTGCAGCGCGCTCGCAAGTCCGCGGCGCGCTGTGTCGGCGAAGCGCGGTTCCAGGTCCGGGGAAATCTTTAGCGCCTTGCGGAAGGCTTTGGCCGCGCGCGTCAGATGCACGCTCTCATCATCAAGCCGGGCGCGCTCGCGATGGGCGTGGCCAAGCTGGAGGAATGTCTCCGCACGCTGAGCGTCATAGCCTTCATCGCGCAGAATTTCAGCGGCCTCGCCGAACGCTTCGATGGCCGCATCGAGACGGCGGACATCGCTCTCGCGCGCGCCGATCGCCAGATGGACGCGCCCCAAGGCCGAGCGCGCCAGCGCCCAGCCCAGCGGGTCTTCTTCGCGATTAATCTCGGCCAACAGACGCACGCGCAGGCGCGAGGCGCGGCGCAGAGCGTCGGCGTCGTCATTGCGCTCGCCAAGCGACAACGCGATGCGGGCGGCGTCTTCGCGCAACAGGCGCTCAAACCCCTCGCCGAGACCATTGGGCGGATCGGCCAGCAAGCGGTCGAGCGCATCGAGAACGGGCGCGAGCTTTTCGGGCAGATAGCGGTCAGGTTCTTCCGCGCACGGAAGCGCAAGGCGCGCGAAGATATAAGCGACGCCGGCCGCGAGACGACGCGCCTCGATATTCTCGTCCGGCGGGATCAGCCTGATTTCCTGGACCGGTTCTTTGTTCTCGCGCGCCCGTTTGGTGAGGAAGTAGATGCGCCAGAGCCCGCGACCGCGCCCGCCTTTGCCCCAGATGAGCAAATCGGCGTCGGCGCTGTCAGCGATTTCACGCGCGCCGAGCGCGGCTTCAGGACCCTCGAGTTGAAGCTCGGGCCGCTGCACTTCGATGGAGCGGTTGAAAATGAACTCGTCGACATTTTCGGACAAAGCGTGATCGATGAGCAATTTCAGCTCATCGTCAGGGTCGCGCTCGATCGGCGCGAGCACGACGGCGAAGCGTGAGCCGGAATCCTGACGCAGGCGCAACAGGCTCTGCCGGGTCTCCACGTCGCGGCGCGCGCGTCGAAGATTCCCGATCACGAGCCCCGGCAGGCGCGGCAACAGGCCAAGGCCGTCGAGCAGCGGCACGACCAGAAGGCTCAACATGATGATCGCGCCCTCGGGACGCTGGACCACGAAGTCGCGCACGCCCTCCGACAAGAGCACGTCGCCCAGGCCGTTGATGAACTGCTGGAATTGGCCGCCGATCCAATCGAGCATGGCGTTCGGATGATCCCATCGACCCGGCGGAACAATCGCCGCGCGCAACGCCCGACTCCGCCATTCGAACTGTTGCGCCGCCGCCACGCAATTTTCAACTACGACGCTGCAAAACGCCGGCCTTTCGCGGCAAAATCACTGCTTTTAGACGGCTCTCGTGGAAGCGCGGCGCACAGAAGCGTCAAACAGCGCCACGCCAAGCACCCAAATCGCCAATCCGGCGGACAGCAAAAACGGCGCGGCGCGGCCAACTTCTTGATAGATGAGCAGTCCTGCGACGGGCGCGATCAGAAAGCCGATCCCCGCCATCGACGTCGCCAGGCCGGCTGCGGCGCCCTGCTCGTGGCGCTCGACAGCAAGCGAGGCCGCCGCTGAGACGGCCGGGCGCGCCAATCCCATGCCCAGACCGGAGAGAACGGCGGCGAATAATATTTCTCCAAATGCGTGCGAAAACGCCATCATCAGCGCACCGGCGCAAAGCAGGCCCGCGCCCCAGGACATGGCGGTGCGCGGATTGGGCTTGAGCGCGCGAATAATGCCGAGCTGCGAGGTTAATATCGCCAGCGCGCTCGCCGTCAGAACGGCGCCGCCCAGTTCGGTCGCGCTGCGCCCGCTGACGCCGACGCGGTCCATGACCAGAAAATTTGTCGTTTGCAGCGACACGCCCTGGATCACCCAGGTTAGAACGGCGGCTGAGAGAATGCCGCGCAGGCGCTGATCAAACATCAACGACCATTTCGGACGCATGGCGTTGCGGCGCTCCGATTTCGGCGGCGTGCGCTCGGGCAGGCGAAAACGCACGGCAAGCGCACAGGTCAGGCCGAACACGGCGGTGAAATAGAGTGGCGCGACCAGTCCCAGACGCGGCGCCACCCAGCCGGCGATGCCCGGTCCAAGCGCGGCGCCAAAGCCGAACGCCGCCGTCAGCGCCGCGATCGCCTCGGTGCGTTCGACCGGCGCGGTGCGGTCGGCGACATAGGCTTGCGCGGCAGGACCTGCGGCCGATCCGATCAGGCCGAAGAGCCCGCGCGCCAGCGCCAGACAGGACACCACCCCGACAATGCCGATCGAGGCGGCCAGCGCCTGAGCGTTTTCGATCACCAGCGCGAAAGAGATGGTCGAGAGCGCATAGCCCGTCAGTCCGATCAGAATGATGGGCTTGCGGCCAAAGCGGTCCGACAAGCGGCCCCAGACCTGCGAGGTCACCGTCAGAAACACCGCCGAGACCGTGTAAATTATTCCGACCGCGATGTCGGGCAGCGACAATTCACGCGCAATCGGCGGCAAAACGGCGAACAGGATGGAGTTTCCCGCCCCGCTGGTCATCAGGCAGATGAACAGCAACGCGAAGGCTGCGCGGCGCTCTTTGGCCGACAAAGTAGTCGTCCCGCGGCCATCCGGCTGCGGGTCAAAGCCTGATTCATCCATTGCGATTATCCAGACCGTATCGCGCGTGCTGATCGTCTCGCGACCAGTTTGCGCGCGCAGTGTAACCGCGAATTAAGCGTAACGCGCCATAAAGGCGTGCGGGGTTGAGCAAGCAGCGCCGTGACGATGGCGTGCAAAGGTCGGTTTATGTTTCAAATCATCGGCATTTTGATCGTGTTCGGCATGGTGTTCGGCGGCTTCTTGATGGCCGGCGGACATTTGGACGTAATCCTGCGCGCCTTGCCGTTCGAGCTGATGATGATCGGCGGCGCCGCCGTCGGCGCCTTCCTGATCGGCAATCCGTTCAAGGTCGTGATGGGCGCGCTGAGCGGTTTCGGCGCCATTTTCGCCGGCCCGAAATGGAAGAAGAAGGACTACACGGACCTTCTCTGCCTCTTGTTCCTGCTGACCAAGACGATGAAGACCAAGGGCGTCATCGCGCTGGAAAGCCATATCGACAATCCCAAAGAGTCTTCGATTTTCACGAAATATCCGAAGATCCTGAAGGACCACTTCGCCTGCGACCTCATCTGCGACACGCTGCGCATGATGACGATGAACCTTGAAGACCCCCACCAGGTCGAAGACGCCATCGAAAAGCAGCTTGAAAAGCACCACCACGAACATCACCAGGCCTGCCACGCCATTCAGAACATGGCCGACGCCCTGCCCGCGCTGGGCATCGTCGCCGCCGTTCTCGGCATCATCAAAACCATGGGCGCGATTTCCGAGCCGCCGGAATATCTCGGCAAGCTGATCGGCTCGGCCCTGGTCGGAACGTTTCTCGGCGTGTTCCTCGCTTACGGCTTTTTCGGACCGTTCGCAGCCGTGCTCACCGCCATTCGCGACGAAGACCACCACTTCTATAAAATCATTCAGGCCGTGCTGGTCGCGCATCTGCACGGCAACGCCGCTCAGATCTCGGTCGAAATCGGCCGCGGCGAAGTGCCGACCTCGCTCCAGCCCTCCTTCAGCGTGCTCGACGAAGCCATCAACGCCATTCCGCCGGAAACTGCGTAAGCAGAACGTCGGGCCATGGCGTCGGCGTCGGAAAAAGCAGCGATCAAGGCAGCCCTCGCTGAAGCGTTTCGCCT